>CAZOOH010000157.1:0-5179 GCA_964581375.1 uncultured Muribaculaceae bacterium | reverse complement strand
CAATATGTTATCTAAATAAATTCCGTTAATATGAAGGCAAAAATATTATTATTTGTTTGTATAGTTCTTACAATATCGGTTAACGGAAATTTAAATGCTTCTGAGCGTTTCCAGAATAAAGAGAAGTTTTCGATTTACATTAAAAATGTGATGATGGATTCTCTTCGAAAAACTGTTAACAAACTGACTGATTATACTCTATATTATAATCTCGAAAAAGGGGATGATTCTATTAAGGTAACGCTGAGTTGTAATGAGCAGAACATTGTAGATAAACTTAAAGAGGCACTTTTAGTTCATAACTACTCAGTTTCCCAAATTGAAAAAACTTTGTTTGTTCTGAAGGGAGTTGGAATAATTTCATATCTGCCTAAAGACTACTTCCTGGATAAAAAAGATTCTGATGCAATAAACGATTATTTAAAAGCAATTTCGCAAAATGAGACAACTGCCAAATCAGAAAGTAAGATTTATAAAATTGGCGATCCGAATATTCCTAAACAGGGAAACAGGATGGTTATTTCGGGATATGTAAGAAGACTTGAAACCGGAGAACCTTTGCCCGGAGTTTCGGTAATGGTTGACAAACCTCATATTACTGCAACAACCGATAATTTCGGATTTTACAGAATTTTAGTTCCTCCCGGAAATGTCGATTTGATTATTAAGGGCTATGGATTGGATGACAGTAAATTAATGCTGGATGTCTACGGGGACGGGGTAATGGATATTGTTATGAAAGAGAAGGTATATCCATTGAAGGGAATTGTTCTTACTGCAGAAAGTACTCAAAAGATGCGAAGTGCTCAGATGGGTCTGGAGAGAGTTCGGATTGACAGGATTAAGCATGTGCCGTCGGCTTTTGGCGAGGCAGATGTTATGAAGGTTGTGCTTATTTTGCCAGGTGTAAAAACGGTTGGAGAGGCTTCGGGCGGTTTTAACGTAAGGGGCGGAGCTACCGATCAAAATCTTATTCTGTTTAATGATGGTACAATTTTTAATCCTACACATCTTTTTGGCCTCTTTTCGGCATTTAATCCCGATGTGGTTAGCGATATAGAGCTTTATAAAAGTACTATTCCGGCGCGTTTCGGAGGCAGAATATCGTCTGTACTGGAGATTAACAGTCGAAACGGTAACAGTAATAAAATTACGGGATCGGCCGGTCTTGGTTTGCTTACATCTAAACTACATATTGAAGGTCCTATTGCCAAAGGTCGTACAAATTTTATTGCCGGTGTAAGGACCACATATTCAAACTGGTTGTTAAAGTTATTACCTCCCGAGAGTGGGTATAAAAACGGAACAGCTTCGTTTAATGATGTTACACTGGGATTCAATCATAAAATCGACCCCAAAAATTCACTCTATCTTTACGGGTACTATTCGGGTGACGGGTTTAAGTTCAATATGGACACCAGTTATAATTACAATAGTTTAAATGCCTCTTTAAAATGGAGAAATGTTATTAACGAAAAACATAACTTCACAGTTTCTTCGGGATTCGATCAATATAAATATAAGACTCAAGACAGCGGAAATCCGGTTGAGGCATATTCTATGACGTTTCAAATCCGGCAAATTTTCCTTAAGGCCAATTTCAGTTGGTTACTTAATGACCAACACTCTTTTAGTTATGGTGTTAATAATGTGTTCTACGATTTGAATCCGGGAACACTTCTGCCTATAGGAGAAGAGTCACTAAGGGCTGCCAAGAGGCTTCAAAAAGAGAAAGCGATTGAGACAGGGTTTTACTTTAGCGATAACTGGAGCATTACCGATAAGCTCTCTGTCGATTTGGGTATAAGGTATGGTCTGTATTCTGCTTTAGGACCACTTACATATTATAAATACTCTTCGGATGATCGCCGTGAAGAGAATATTACCGATACATTAAATGCCGGTAGCGGTTCTTTTATCAAGTTGTACCATTATCCTGAATTCAGAGTATCTGCCCGATATTCGGTGACCGATAATCTTACAATCAAAGGCGGGTTTAACAGTATGAGGCAGAATATTCATATGCTGTCAAACACTGCATCTGTTTCACCGACAGACACATGGAAGCTGAGTGATGCCAATATTGTTCCTCAGAACGGATGGCAGGCAGCGTTCGGAATTTATAAAAATGCTTTCAAAAATAAGGTAGAACTCTCGCTGGAAGGTTATTACAAAGCGATGAATAACTACCTCGATTATAAGAGCAGCGCAATTCTTAATATGAATGACAATATTGAGCGCGATGTGCTCAGTACCGAAGGAAAAGCTTACGGTATTGAATTGATGGCCAAAAAACCTTTGGGAAAACTTAATGGATGGATGTCATATACCTATGCCAGAACTTTTTTGAGAGAGAGTGGCCAAAAAGAGGTTTATAATATAAATGGCGGGAATTGGTATCCGGCATCTTACGATAAACCGCACGACTTTAAAATAATTGCCAACTATAAATTTACTCAACGCTACAGTATATCGCTGAACGTTGATTATTCGACTGGAAGGCCTGTTACTATACCTATCAGCAGATATTTTTACGGTGACGGTTACCGACTATATTATTCTGAAAGAAATGCCTATAGAATTCCAGATTATTTCAGAATGGATTTTGCAATAAATATTGAACCTAGCCACTATCTTAAATTCTGGACTTACAGTACAATAACGATAGGTGTTTATAATCTGACCGGAAGGAAGAATGCATTCTCGGTTTATTACGATACAAATTACGGTTCATCGATAAAGGGCTATATGCTTTCGATATTTGGTGCTCCAATACCATACATTAACTATAATATTAAATTCTGAGTTGAAAAAGATGAAAAAGAGATACAATCATATTCTAATTGCACTTGCATTTATCTCATTTGCAGTCTCATGTATAACTCCATTCGAGCCTAAGGGAGTTGCAGATATCGATAATATGCTTGTTATTGAAGGAGATATTATCGTTAATGATACAACTATTGTTACCGTTAGTTACTCTCAGTCACTAAATAATACTGCCGCAATTACTTATGTTAATAATGCACAAGTTTGGGTAGAGGATCAAAATGGGGCAAAATATTTTGGATCATATGCTTTAAAAAACGCACACAGGGTTTATAAAGTAAACACATTGAGCCTTAATCCCAATCTTAAATATAAGCTATGTGTGGTATTGTCTTCAGGTAAAAAGTATGAAACTGAACTGATGTCGGTTGTTCAAACACCTCCGATTGATTCGATTGGTTATAATGTAAATATTATTGATAAGAGTGTTACGTTTTATGTTAATACACATGATCCGCAAAATAATATTAAATACTACAAATGGAGGTATAACGAAGATTGGGAATTTCACTCGGTATATGCCAGCGAGGTAATTTATGACCGAACTACCAATAAGGTAACCTACATGGAATCTTTCAATCAGAACAGATATTATTGCTGGAATAAATCTACCTCTACAGGAATCCTTGTTGCTTCGACCGATAATCTGACCGAAGCAAAGATATATCAAAAGAAGTTGGTACGTTTCGGAAATACCGATATAAGGATAAGTTATATTTATTCTATGGAGCTTATTCAAACTGCTATAACAAAGGATGCTTATTTATATTGGGACAACATAAGGAAAATATCCGATGAAATTGGAGGAATATTCGCCCCTCAACCTAGTGAAATTACAGGTAATATAAAATGTATTTCCAATGCAAGCGAGAAAGTTATCGGATACATAAGTGTCTCTTCAATAGCGAAAAAAAGAATTTTTGCATATGGACATAAAATAGGAATTTATGAAGGCCCGCAGTTTTGTGAACTGGTCTTTGTGAATGCCGATAATCCAATGAAATTCGATGTTTTGTGGGACAGTGGGTACGATATTGTCTCTATGACAGAAATGCCTACTGAGAGTGCTTGGGCTCCTACTAAATGCGTAGATTGCCGTTACAGCGGAACTAAAAAGAAACCCTCATTCTGGCCAAACAACGATGTTTAAAAAGTAGATTATGAAAATTTCAATTAAAAATATATTATTGGCAATCGTATTAATTGTATTGCCGGTTATTCAATGTAGTGCACAAACAAAATCTGCCGACAAAAACAGCACAACCGAAAGAGTCTTTGTGCTCACCGACAGAACTTCATATTTGGCGGGAGAATCTATTTGGACATCTCTGTTTTGTTTCGATGTGTCAAAACCAAAAGGAACCTTATCGGGATTAAGCAGTGTAGCTTACCTTGAGTTAATAAGCGAAAACGGACTCTCTGCATCGGCAAAAATTCATTTAAATAACGGAAGAGGTAGCGGGCGTATAGCGCTGTTACCTTCATTGCCTACAGGAAACTATAAGTTGATTGCTTATACAAAGCAGATGAGGAACGAAGAGGTCCTTAATTATTCAGAAAAACTCATTACAATATTTAATACTCTCACTACTGAAAGGGTCAAGGGAAATGTAAATATTGCCAAGAGCAACTCTGTATTGGCTGAATCGGATTTTCTTCCGGCAAACAGCAGTAAAATTGATATTAAAGCGGAAGCTTCGGCTAGTGTGAACCACACATATCCAATTTCTTTTATAAATAAATGTGATAAAAAAATGTCCGTTGCGGTTTCAATTAGCCGGATAGATAATCTGCCGGAGAACAGTAACGAGAGTTTTGCAACTTTTTTGGCAACCAAAGAGTGGAACAAAATGGCTGACTTGAAGGGTGGTTTTATACCGGAATATGAGGGTGAGGTTATTGAAGGAAATGTAAAATATGACAAGAGTGCAACTTATTTGCAATATATAGCTTATCTGTCGGCAGTAGGAGTTGAGCCTAATGTTTACTCCACATATGTCGATTCTACCGGGCAGATAGTCTTTTACACTAATTCAATATTTGGCGATCGTGAAATTGTACTTGAAATTCCTTCGGCCGATACTACTAGTTCTTGCACTTTTGAGATTAAAGATGCTTTTGCAAGACCAAATGTGGGAGAATTTCCTAAACTATTACTCACTCCCTCATATGAGCTTGCTTTAAATGAGAGAAGTATTGAGATGCAGCTTGGGCGCAGGTTTGGTGCAGATACTCTTTTTGAAAGAATTAAACTGAGGAAAGATCCTCTACTTAATGTTATGCCAAAAGTGTATATGCTTGATGATTATACGCGATTTCCGGTAATGTCGGAAGTTATGGTTGAGTACAT
>CAZOOH010000156.1:0-5274 GCA_964581375.1 uncultured Muribaculaceae bacterium | reverse complement strand
CACAAACCTATAAGGTTCTTAAAGAGGCCGGCTACCAGGATGCCGAAAAGGCAATTAAGCAGTTGCCGTTGTATTGGGGCCCTCAGCCATTTACCGCCGGCCCAATGTACATTGGTTCTATTTCGATATTCCTCTTTATTTTGGGATTAATACTTTACCGTGGAGCATTCAAATGGTGGATTGCAGGAGTCAGCCTTGTTGCGATACTTCTTTCATTTGGGTACCACTTCCTCTTCTTTACCGAGCTCTTCTTCAATTATGCTCCTATGTACAACAAGTTCCGAACGGTATCGATGATACTTGTTATATTGCAAATACTTATTCCGCTTCTTGCTTTCCTTACGGCAGATAAAATATTTGCTCAGGAGTTTGATCAATCGAAAACCAAGAAGGCAATTATGTGGGCGGCGGGCATCACTGCCGGCTTTGCCTTTATAATGATATTGATGCCTTCGCTTGCGGGTGCGTTTGTTTCTCAGGCAGACGAAAAGATGCCTGCCCAAATAGCAGCATCGCTTTCTATGGACAGGATGAGTTTGCTTAAGGCAGATGCATGGCGTTCGCTCATATTTGTTTTATTGGCTGCCTCAATACTATGGGTGGCAACTGTTAAAACCATCAAAAAGCAATATCTTATTGCCGCATTAGGTCTATTATTGATTATCGATTTGTGGGGAACAGGAAAGAGGTATTTAAACGATAGCCATTTTGTCAGAAACAGTGATTTTACAAACCAATATGCTCTCCGCCTTGTAGATAATGAGATTCTCAAAGACAAAGATCCTGATTACAGAGTGCTTGATGTGAGCATAAATACATTCAATGATGCCCATGTAAGTTATCACCATAAGACAATTGGCGGTTACAGTCCTGTGAAGATGCAAAGGTATCAGGATATGATAGACTATTATATATCTGCCGAAATACAAAAACTCTCTAAAGATATAAGCGGCAGCAAAACACTTGAAGAGGCTCAGTCTAAAGTCGGATTTTATCCTGTATTGAGTGCGCTCAATACTAAATATATTGTTTTGGGAGGGGACTATCCTCCTGTAATTAATGCAAATGCATTTGGGAATGCCTGGTTTGTAAAAGATGTGACTCCTGTAAAAGATGCTGTAGAAGAGATTGCAAAAATCGGTGAAGTTAATCTTAGAAACACTGCTGTTATAAGCAGAAAATTCTTGTCTCAGTATGAGGGCAAATTCGTTAGGGATACTACAAATGCTCCGCTGGCTGATCAAATTAAACTTACATTCTACTCTCCTAATAATCTTAAATATACAAGTAACTCTACCGAAAGCAGAGTTGCGGTATTCAGTGAAATTTATTATCCTGCGGGATGGAGTGCTACAATTGACGGCAAACCTTCAGAGATTTTCGGTGCAGATTATATATTCAGAGCGATGGTTATACCGGCCGGACAACATGAAATAGAGTTTACCTATTCACCTGTCTCAATTAAAAAGGGAGCAACCTACTCGAGAATATCTTCCGGGTTATTGCTTTTACTGCTATTGGGGGTTATTGGTATAGAATTTACAAATAACCGCAAGAGGGCGGTTAAGTAGATATTAGTTAAAACGTTGAACATTGAAGAATAAAACCGATGAAAAGATTTTCGCTTATATTGATTGCCTGTTTACTGTTTATATCTATTCAGGCACAACAAACAGTAATATCTCTTTATAACGGAGTTGCACCGGGTTCGGAACAATGGAGCTGGAAAGAGACCGAAAAGGTCTATGCTCCCGGTTCGAGAGCTGTTTATAATGTATCTGAACCTACATTAACCCTTTTCTTACCCGATAAAGCTATCGCCAACGGAACTGCAATTGTTGTTTGTCCGGGAGGTGGATTCCATTTTCTGGCAATTGATAAAGAGGGTTATGATGTTGCAAAATGGCTCAATAACAAGGGTATAACTGTGTTTGTGTTAAAATACAGGCTTGCCCAAAGTTTTACCGAAGACCCTGTTAAAGAGTACAGAGAAAAATATAGTCAGGGCGAGAACTTCAGAAAATCAATAGAGACAATTATTCCTTTAGATGTGGCAGATGGCAGAGCAGCTGTAGCTTACGTAAGAGCTCACGCCGGGGAATATGGTATTGCTTCGAACCGAATAGGAATAATGGGCTTTTCGGCAGGTGGAACTGTTGCTGCCGGAGTTGCCTTTACTTATGACCAAAATAGCAGGCCAAACTTTGCGGCACCAATTTATCCATTTGTAGGCGGGTTCGGCGACCCTGCTGTTCCGGCAGATGCTCCGCCTATTTTTATTGCAGGGACTTCCGACGATCCTTACGGATTTCATAAACAGTGGACCACACTTTACGAAAAATGGACCGACGCCAAGAAATCGGCAGAGTTACATATTTACAAAAACGGAGGACACGGATTCGGAGTAACAAAGAAAAACCTCCCTACCGATGGTTGGATAGAGAGGTTTTATGAGTGGTATTTGGGGTTGGTGTTGTAAAAGGAGTTTTTTATCTTTTTCTGTGGTATTCAATTTGGTCAATAATTACATTACACCTGACCTCACCTTTGTCTGTCACAAAATCTGCTTCGCCCTCAATATTGTTAGGGAAGATATTTTTGTATTTTTTATTGATTGAATAGTAGGCCTTAAAACTGTATCTCCATTTACCGTTTCTGCCAATCATCAGAATGTCTGCCGAATTGAGGTACCCGCTCTTTTTGTCGACATAAATAAGTTGTTGAAAATCGTCTATTGTGTATTTGTCGGTATAGAATTGCGGTCGTGTAATTAGAAATATTCTGTTTGCAGGAGTTTCACCTTTATATACAGCAATCATTCCTTTGTTCATACTTGCCTGTTTCCATAACACTGCCGAATACAATGCATTATTGAATATCCCTAAAGCAAATCTTAAAGGTTTCTCAAAATGTATTGTATCGGAATTTGTATTAAGTTCCAAATTACTTTTCAGTCCTCTTTTTACGGGATTATATGGAAGAGCTGTATATTTAAAATCACCGTTGACATCTTTTTTCATATTTAATCCTTTAATAATCACTTTGAAATTTCCTGTATAGAAATCGTGATAATTACCTACAAAAAGAGGCTTAAAATATTTTTTAAACATTTTATTTGAGGCGTCTTGCCCTCTAACAGTAATATCTTTCAAATAAACAGACTCCTGTAAGGTTATTGTGCACTCTCCCTTGCCGGCTACCTCTTCGGAATATATAGCCATTCCAGGTGAAGCTCCTACATAACTGACCGAAATTGTGTCACCTAAATTCAGAAGCTTTTGAGGAAAAACCGCAATACCGGAAGAATCTGCCGAGCAGATAATCTTCTTATTAATAAATATATAGGCATAGGCAAGCGGCTCTTTCCCGGATACGACACGAACGGTAAAGTTTTGGGCAGATAAATTTGCGATGCTTCCAAGAGTAAAAAGCAGAGCGATTAAGATTGATTTCATTATTAGCAGAATTAAAGGATGATACTCTGCTGAAAATCAATTAGTGTGCCAAAACATTTTTAATAAAATAGCTCAATCCGCATACTTCCACATCGTTTTTTAATAAATATGATGTTGTCACGGGAGCTATAATGTAAGTTTTATCGGGTTTTGTAGTTTCTATTGCTCTCCAAAATCCTTTTGTTACTTGTGGTGCCGATGATGCTTTACATTCTACGGCTATAGTCTTTGTTCCCTTCTCTATAAGTAAATCTAACTCGTCTCCTGTAGCACTGCGATAGAAAGAAAATTTGCAATCTCGTGAAGAAGAGATAATATTCTCAATTACAAAGCCCTCCCAGGATGCACCAAAAACAGGGTTGCCCATTAAGGTATTAAAATCATCTACTTGTAAAAGTCGATGTAATAGTCCGCTATCTCTTACATAAATTTTGGGAGATTTTACCAGGCGTTTCTTGACATTCTTTTCAAATGGCTGTAAAGAGCGGATTATAAAGGTTTGCTCCATCAGGTCGATATAACGACGGACGGTTTGATATGTTAAGCCTAACGATTCGCCCAATTTGGAAGAGTTAAAAAGTTGGCCTTGATTGTGAGCGCTCATGGTCAGTAAACGACGAAGCTGCATTGCCGGAATCTGAAAGCCGAGTTGAGGAATATCTCTTTCTACATATGTCCTGATAAAATTTTCTCTCCAGAGCAGACTACCTTTGTCCGACGAGGCAAGATAACTGTCGGGATAGCCGCCACGAAGCCAGAATTTATTTAAATCAAAACTTTCACTCTTTTCAACCTCTACAATTGTAAATGGAGAGAGCTCAATAAGGCCGACTCTTCCGGCTAATGTCTCAGATGTTTTCTGTATGAGGTCTTGTGAAGCAGATCCAAGTAGAATAAAGCGACCCGGACGGCGATTACGATCTATTTCACTTCTTAATACAGAAAAAAGATCGGGTATTAACTGAATTTCATCTAAACAAATCGTTGCGTCCTGATTGGCCTTAAAGAATAAAGTTGGTTCTCTCAACTTATTCAGGTCATCCAAATTCTGAAGGTCTAAATATAGATAGGCATCAGAATTTTGATAGAGCATTTTAACCAAAGTGGACTTTCCACATTGCCTCGGTCCTAAAATGGCAATAGCCGGGAAAATGCTTAAATTCTCATTAACAAATGCTTCAAGATTTCTATCTACCAATTCATGCATATCATAAATACAGTTTCTAATTTGCACAAATATAATAAATAAATTTAAAATCTATCAACAAATTAGTGTGTCAAGACTCTATTACCATTTAAAAATCTTGTACCCAATCCTTATCAATAACGAAAGAATATAAATTAGTATTCCGTAAATTGGGGTGATTAAACTTACCCAAAGACCACCCAACAGAACAGATCCTGAAATGTCTCCAACTTGTTGAATTAAATCAAGAGCTGGATAAAACCCAAGAAAAAATGAGGCGATACCTGTGATCAATGCTAAAACACCCAGATCTTTTACCCAGCCGGGGGCTTTCCATGCGGCTATTATAACGGCAACCAATAAAATTGTAAGAATTGTCATATCAACTTTACCCCCGATAATAAAAAGAGTTTTAATAGAATCCATATCAGATGTTTTTTACAGGTTTATAAAATAATCTTAAAACACGCGAAAGTGCATAAATTGCCATTCCGTAAATAGGGGCAATAAGGCTGACTTTTAAGCCTCCGGCAAGTACAGTAATATCAACATCATTTCTTGTTTGGGAAAGTGCGCGACAAACTGCGTAAACATCTATCAGTTGAAAAAGTATACCCAAAACAAGTGCTAAAT
>CAZOOH010000155.1:2674-5298 GCA_964581375.1 uncultured Muribaculaceae bacterium | reverse complement strand
GGCTGTAATCTCTCACCGCTTTAAGGATTACGAACCGTTTAAGGGCGAAATCGAAAAACGTTCAAATGGCTCGCTTGTTGCAATGGAAACAGGTTTGGCGATAGCGTACGCAATGGATAAGCTTCAGGACAGGGGCAACTTCTTCATTAACCCGGGAGAGGATATTTACGGCGGGCAGATAGTAGGGGAGAACACCAGAGGCGACGATATGTCTATTAACTTGTGTAAAACTAAGAAGTTGACTAATGTTCGTGCATCCGGAACAGATGATAAAGTCATTCTTGCACCACCAAAAATCTTCAGTTTAGAAGAGGCTTTAGAGTATATTCAGGAAGATGAGTTGGTTGAGGTGACTCCTAAATCGATTCGTCTGCGCAAGATTTATTTGGACGAAAACGAGCGTAAACGCAGGAAAGGGGCTTAAAATAAAGTGTTGACACGCTTTTTGCAGATACTTCAGGGAGAGTGTAAAAATATTGCGTTTTTAAAAAAATAGTTTAAATTTGCAGGCTCATTTTGTATGAACAGAGAGAGAGATAATTACTATTCAATACCCGTCAAGGGTCTTTCGATTGGCAAACATATTTTTGATTTTGCGATTGGAAAGAGTTTCTTTGATGAGTTTGAAAACAGTAAAATACTTGATGGAGAGTTAGATGCGGTTGTTGAATTGGAGAGAGGGGTTTCACTTTTCAATGTGTTTTGCACTGTAAAAGGGTCTCTTTTGGTCGAGTGTGACAGGTGTTTGGGAGAGCTTAGTTATAAGATTGACATCTCCCCGAAACTTATCGTTAAGTTCGTCAGATCGCATGAAGAACCCGATAACGAGGAGGTTTTGATACTTGACCCGGGTGAGTCGGAGCTCGATTTGAGGCAGTTCTTTTACGATTACATTTGCCTTGCTCTTCCGATAAGCTGTGTTCACGCAACTGGAGAGTGTGACCCGGAAATGGAGGCGAAATTGCAGAATATATCTGCCAAAAGCGAAGAGGTAAAAAAAAGCAACTCTGCATTTGAGAAGCTTAAAGATTTATTGAATAATAACAGTTAAAAAATATTTAAAATGGCACATCCGAAACATAGAATTTCCAAGACTCGCAGAAACAAAAGAAGAACTCACTATAAAGCTGAGGTTCCGACGCTGGGAACCTGTTCAAACTGCGGCTCTGCAGTTCTTTATCACAGAGTATGCCCTGAGTGTGGATTTTACAGAGGTCGTCTAGTTATCGATAAAGCTTCGGCATAAGTATAATGAGGCTTGGGCTCTTTACTTGTCCTATTTGGTAACTTACACAGTTTTACCGCGATCGGTCTGAACGGACTAAGGTCACGGTAAATTTGTTTAATAATCGGAAAGCATCAATCACTAACCAACCTACAAACCAACGTACTATGAGTAAAAAAGCAATTATAACCGGAATTGAAGGGTATGTTCCCGAATATATTCTCAATAACGAGGAGTTGTCGACTATGGTAGATACTACCGATGAGTGGATTATGACTCGAATCGGGGTAAAGGAGAGGCATATTTTGAAAGCGGAGGGCGAAGGCACTTCATACCTTGGTGAGATCGCGGTTAAAAGACTACTTGAAAAAACAGGAACAAAACCGGAAGAGATTGATATGTTGCTTTGTGCAACTGTTACTCCCGATATGTTATTCCCTGCGACTGCGAATATTATCTGCGATAAAACTGGAATTATGAATGCCTGGGGTTACGATATCAATGCAGGTTGCTCTGGTTTTATTTTTTCTTTGGAGACTGCTGCCTCTTTTATTGAGAGTGGCCGTTCTAAGAAGATGATTCTGGTAACCGGCGAAAAGATGTCGGCAATTACGGATTATACAAACAGGAATACTTGCCCGTTGTTTGGCGATGCTGCTGTTGCAATGTTAATTGAACCTACCGAAGATGAGTCACTGGGTCTTCAGGATTCAATTTTGCACGTTGACGGTATCGGACGCCAGTATCTGTATCAAAAGGCCGGCGGTTCTCAATACCCTGCAACTCACGAATCGGTCGAAAACAGAGAGCACTATATTTATCAGGACGGTCAAACTGTGTTTAAATACGCTGTAAGCCGCATGGCAGATGTCTCTGTTGAGATTATGGATAAACACAATCTTAAGGCAGATGATATTGCTTACCTTATTCCTCACCAGGCCAATATGAGAATCATTGAGGCAACCGGTAAACGGATGGGGCTTGAGACCGAAAAGATAATGATTAACATTCAAAATTACGGGAATACAGCAGGTACATCTATCCCTCTTGTTCTCTGGGATTTTGAAAAGAAATTTAAAAAAGGTGACACCCTCATCTTCTCGGCATTTGGCGCAGGTTTTACCTGGGGCTCTATGCTCTACAAATGGGGTTACGATCCTAAATAGTTCTAACGGCCCGATAGTTCAAGGGATAGAACGGAAGTTTCCTAAACTTCAGATTCGGGTTCGAGTCCCGGTCAGGCTACAGAGAGCAATCAGAAATGGTTGCTCTTTTTTATTTTAAAATCTATATAGTTAATTTATACCGTTTAGGGTTACGAAGGGCGGACGGTTCGGCTAAATTGCTCCTCGCGTCACTGGGTAAAATGCTAACTCGGCCTCCGGCCTCAAACAGACGC
>CAZOOH010000155.1:0-2574 GCA_964581375.1 uncultured Muribaculaceae bacterium | reverse complement strand
GCTCCTCGCGTCACTGGGTAAAATGCTAACTCGGCCTCCGGCCTCAAACAGACGCATTTATACCAGCGTTCCGCTTCGGCCTATTTTTAACGCCTCACCTAAAGCCCTTCTACACCCTAAATGGTATTAAATTTCAAAATTTTATATTTTAAGTCACTATAGAGCAACCAATTCTGATACGGAACTCATCTTGCTCAAACACTCCTCACAGTACATTAATTCCCTCTCGCAAAAGCGAATTAATTGAATTTTTTGAGTTTTAATTTTCAAACGCTCGATAATCAATAATATGTGCAATATAAAGGCGAAAGAAAAAAAGGTAGTTTTTGAGTTTTAATTTTCAAATGTTTGAAATTCAACAATATGTGCAATATAAAGGCGAAAGAAAAAAAGGTATTTTTTGAGTTTTAATTTTCAAATGTTTGAAATTCAACAATATGTGCAATATAAAGGCGAAAGAAAAAAAGGTATTTTTTGAGTTTTAATTTTCAAACGTTTGGAAATCAATAATATGTGCAATATAAAGGCGAAAGAAAAAAAGAAAGCAAAAAGGATTTGCTATATTTGTACCGCTATGGAGATTACCAAGAGAGATGTGTTCTGGAATTACGGGGCGACCTTTATGAGGGTGGCGTCGGGAATGATTATTCTTCCGCTTATTATCAAGTTGTTACCTATTGAAGATGTTGGGTTGTGGGGAATCTTTTTTAGCCTGGAAGCGCTTATTTATATTTTGGATTTTGGGTTTTATACCACAATTTCAAGAAATATTACATACATTTTTGCGGGAGCTAAGAGTCTGAAGAAGGAGGGAGTCGATCATATTCCTCCCGGGTCGCCGATTAATTACAGGTTATTAAAAGGGTTGCTTAAAACAGCAAGAGTTGTGTACGCTTCCGTTTCGGTAATTATGTTGGTTATTTTTCTGACTGCCGGGACAATCTATATTAATAAGGTACTTACAGGCTACGCAGGAGACGCGCATATGGCACGAACCGCTTGGTACCTATACGGATTACTGCTTTGCTACAGATTCTATACATATTATTACGATGCACTCCTGGTTGGCCGGGGTATGATTATGAGATCCAAGCAGATTACCATTTTTTCGCAAATGGTACATCTTGTTACAGCATCAATTTTACTGCTTTCGGGCTGTGGAATTATTTCAATGGTTTTCGGGCAGATACTTGCGACAGTTGTCAACAGGTTTTTGGCAAACAGAGCCTTTTACGACAAAGATACAAAATGGCATCTGCACAAATCGACACCATTATCGACTAATAATCTGCTAAAGACTCTTTGGCCTACCGTTTATAAATCTGGGATTTCGAGCGTAAGCTCAGTGCTTTTGAAAAATATTATCCCATTACTAGGGGGGCTCTATATCCCACTTCAATTTATGGGATATTACAGTATAAGCAAAACCATTGTAGATGTTACCTTTTCTTTGGGATGCGCCTGGTTTATGGCTTACTATCCCAAGATTACTAAGGAGAGGTCGCAAAATGCCAACAATGAAGTTAAACGACTGTTTGTCAAAGGGCAGATTATCTCTTTCTTGATTTTTGGAGCGATAGCACTCTTCGTCCTGAGCTATGGAAACGAGGCGCTCTCAGTATTAAAGAAAGACGCAGTCCTGCTCGCGGCGCCTCTGCTCGCCATCTACTTCATCTCCTCATTTGCCGACAGCATTACCGATATGAGCACAAAAGTCATATTGAGCAATAACCGGGTACCATATTACCGCTCCCAGTTCATAACTGCAATAGCCTCAATAACAATACTGACCGTAGTTTTACAGTTCTTCTGTAAAGATGTTTCTGTTTTGATAATCGTACCATTCCTTTCACAGTTGGCGTACCAACATTGGAGATGGTTCCTGCAAGTATGGAGGGAGCTGAATATCAGAGTATCTGATTATGGCGCGGCAGTAAGGAACTTAGTCGTTGACAACCTCCGCCCTTAACCTGTTACCCCTGTACTCCATATTATTCATCTCGTCGGCAAAAAATTGGGCCGCGCTCGAACTGATAGCAATAAAAGTAACCTCTTTTCTTAAATCAATTTTACCAACACTCTTTTTCCCGATTCCAAGAGATGAAGCGAGCCTGAGCAGATGTCTGGTCGTAACGTTTTGACGGAAACCAACATTCATCTTAACCCATTTGTAACCCTTCTCAACCTTTTGAGCAGTAGCATTAGAGTAACCCTCTCTGTCGCCTTTCCGGGACTCTTCGGCCTGAACATTAAGATCGGGAGCATGACGGTAATAGTCAAGAAACCTGTTGAATTCGGCAGAGAGAACCTTTTGAATAATCTCCTCCTTCGACAAATCCTTCCATTTTTCGTAAACAAGGTCGGTGTATTCCAAAATCTCCTCTTTAACCTCTACATTCTCAATCTCTTGCACAAGGTGAAGCAGTTGTTTCGAACAAACTTCAGCAGCAGTCGGGATTTTAGCCCTTGAGATAGTCTTACCTATAAGTTTCTCAATCGTCTTAATCTTATTCTGCTCCCACGGCCCGTCGAACAACGGCCACTCGGTGTGCGGCTGAGGCAATGGACCAGCGT
>CAZOOH010000154.1:0-5390 GCA_964581375.1 uncultured Muribaculaceae bacterium | reverse complement strand
GGCATACCGTATGAAATATCTTCATAAACACCTGGTTCACAATTAATAATAATCAATCTGATTTTGTTTAAAATTAATTGTGTCGGCTCCGGAAATGAAGAGATATAATCATCTACCCTGTTAATTTTCGATTGCATTTAAATTATAATATATTTATATTTAGCATATTACATAAGACACTAAGTAAATTAACATGATTCCCGGAGAAAATAAGATGATGATTCCCCAAAGGTATATCTTTTAGCGAACGAACTTTATTGGCACTGAGTTTTACTTTTATCTGAGTTCTGCACGAAGTACAAGAATTTGGTCTATCTTCAATATGAGCAATAGCTATAAAAGCATTTGAAAGAGAATTATCAACTCTAAAAATCGTAATAATATCATTTTTAAAATTTCCTGCAATAGCACTTCCTTTTCCTGTTTCGAAATGTGTTGTGACACTATAATTATCTACCAAATCCCTTGCAATTGTACAATGTGAAAACAGGCAATATTCTTCGGAAACTTTATTGATATTCGCAATCCAGGGAATTGTACCTGCAATCTCTTTCCCTAACATCATTCCTACAATGGCAGTCAAATCGCCCTCACAACCGGCAGGGATTCCCAAATCATTAAATAACGACAAAGGCAAACAAGCAGTCACTCCTTCATTTTGAACTAACGGAAAACACTCGACTGTAATTGCGTCCAAATTCCATTTTTTAATAACATCGGTCAACATTTCATTTACTCTTGAAGTATCAGAAAGATCTATCTCCCCTTTACCATCAAAAGCTGATAAAAAATCTGAAGAAACGGAATAATTGGAGAAATGAGAAATTTTATCCCATGGGATTTCAATCAAATGAATACCCAGTTTTTCTTTTAATAGTTTATCGGAAATAGTTGAAGAGACTAACCAATCGGAAATTTTTCCTATTTGTCCCAGTCGGGAGTTGTTAAGTTTCTCAAGGCCCTCTTTTACCTTAAGAAAATTTGATAAAAATTCTTTTGTCTCAAACTCCTCTTCGTCTAAAAGTAATGATCTGATACCTTTAGCGTTTAATAACGCTTTAACCTCGGTTGCAGAAGCATAAGAGTTATCGTGTCTTGAACCTATCAGAATATTAAATCTCTCAATATTTGCACTTTGTGAGGCAGATAATTCCGACCCTCCCGAAAGAAAGAAAAGTATATCCGGATTTATGTCGGTAATAATATATTTTTCTGAAGAGATTATTTTTTCAATTCTATTTTTTGCATTTGAAAACACCGATTCAGGTGCATTTTTAAATGCCAGCAGTTTAATATTTATTTTAGTCATTTCCCCCGCTCTTAATTATTTTTAAATAAAACATTATTATAACTTACAGTATCTCTTCTCTTTAAAAACAAAGTATCAATTCTGCTTTTTAATGAAGCCGAAATATTTATCTCAGGTTTAATTGCAGATTCTTCTGCTTCATTTATTAATCCCTTCACACGAAACCTTTGAGCCAAAAGTCTGAAATATCCTTCAAGTTCAGGTTTAAGTTTGTAATCCGAAGTAAAAGAGTTCAATGCACGTTTTGGTGATGGGATAATACTTGCAAGGAAAATTGACTCATTAATAGTCAAATCCTTTGCATCTTTATCAAAATAAAACCGAGCAGCCTCATTAGCTCCATAAACCATTGGACCCCACTCAATTATATTTAAATATATCTCAAACATTCTCTCTTTGCTGCTTAATCTGTTAGTTTCCATAAGCCAAACAATCATAATCTCTTCAAATTTACGAGCAAGAGTTTTGTTGCGACTTAAAAAAAGATTTTTGGCCAGTTGCATACTAATCGTACTCCCTCCGCGTCTGAATCGCTTATCTTTTATATCAAGAGCCAGTGCCTCTTTAATACTTTCAATCAAAAAGCCATTATGATAAAAGAAACCTCCGTCTTCTGATTGTAAAACCGCCAATTGCAAATTTGGAGAGATTTTATCTAATGTTCTGAAATTATGATTTTCAGGTCCTACAGTAAAAGTTCTTAATGGGACTCCGTTTTCATATGCAGTGTAATCAAAAGAACTGTTGATGTATCTAAAATCGGTATTTCCGAAACTTAAAATTTTAAAGTTATGAGGAATCAACTTTGACTCAAGTTTTAAACTGTCAATGGAATTAAAATCTATATCAAGTAAAAAATGAAAGTCCAAATTGCCGGATGTCTTTAAGCCTTCCAAATTATAAAAAAGACCTTTTGGCAATGATGAGAAGAGTTGATTGGCACTAAAATTCGGTTTATTCAAAGAGGCAGTTATATGCCATTTTTCATTCTTTTCGGCTCTTATATAGGGAGATACCATTAATCCATTGACTAAAGTAGTTGAAGTTGAATCTAATTCTATATAGTTTTTGCCCACTATAGTTTTATAAATAAATTCTCCTTTATCGAGAATAACATTTTCGGGTGATAGCTTTTTATGGAAAACCGAGATCCCCTCTACGGTTGTTTTCCCTTGCAGAATCACTAAATCACTTTTTCTTTGAGAACTCGTAAACTCTACTTCCAATTTTTTAAATCTAAGATCAGCTCCCCATCTGTACCCCAAAAAAGGAACAACAAAATTTTCGCCATTGGGTGTTTGAACTTTTGCAGATATTTTTCTCTCTCTGTCCGAAAGAACTCCACTTGCCGATAATTCGGCTAAATTGCCGTTTTCCTGAGTAATAATCTTTGTATTATACTCATTTGCTTCAATAAGAAAGTAGGGAATAGCTATATTCAGTTTATATATCCCATTCGTGTAACAAATATTTATATCGTTAATTTTTGCTTCTGCCGGTAATATAGCCAAAACAAAATGAAGAAATTTGTCGGTAATCTTTGAGAAGTTGTATGTAATTTTCTCATCCGATTTATAAACAGAGTCATTTGGAGAACTGCCTTTAAATAGGAAATCATAGTTTGAAATTGAGTCTCTTTTAATAAAATTTGCCCTGATTTTGCCAATATTCAACTCTTTAAGGTCGGGTTTAAACAAAAATAACTTTATAAAACTCATCCTTGTAAAGATTGAATCTACAATTAGAAGAGTATCAGAAGATGCATCTTTAGGATAAATCTTTAAATTTTCGAGTTTAACTCCGGCTAAACCGGAGAATTTAAGATTTTTGTAATCTACTACCATGGAGTAACGAGATTCAAATTGGACAACTTTATGATTAAAATAAAGTCGCAGTAATGAACCTCTGAATAACAAAAAAAGAACCAGAGCAAAAAACAGAACAAAGATTATTCCTTTGATTTTATTAGCTTTAAGATTAAAATTTATCATTAAGGTATAAAAATTATACAAGATTTTTTAAAAAGCTAAATATAACAAAACATGTAAAAATCAAGCTTAAGTATCTGAATTTAATTAAGTTCATTCAAATCGAATTGAATTATAAAGTAAATTCAATCGGCAAAAAATCAGAAATTCTTTGAATTGCTATTTTACCTTTCCATGTTATATCCAGGGGGTAAAAGTAACCATCTTTATCGAAATATACATTCTCCGCAAGAGTTGAAAATCGTGAATACATATTTTTATACTCAATTAATACACTTTTCTCGAAGTGAATATATTTGTCACCTTTCTCATCTTGAAATACAATATCCTTAAAACTTAATGATTTCCTTTTCTCGTCATAAATTTTGAACCCTGCAGATTTTAATTTATCGTTCCAGAGTGAACGCATAAAATGCATTCCGGAACCGAGAAATGTATTTTTTCTATTTTTATCAAAAGCTCTTTTTGCAGATTTTTTAAGATTTTTATCTTCATTAAAGACAACATTACCAATAAATAAAAGATTCCCGTTTTCTTTACAATACCTGAATTCATCCATGAAATATGTTACTTTATATCCGAGCGCTTTATTATCAATAATCAATGGTTTCTTAGTGTACGCAATAACGGTATCGCTGGTGCGATAATCAAAAACAATATCATTTTCATTAATAATTTTACAGCTCTTAGAATTTGGTCCTTTACCTAAAAACTCCCTTTTAAAGATTGACAAATACTCTTTTCTTTTATTTTTTAAAGAAGAAGCTTTGACCACAATTTCATTTAATAAAACCACTTTTGGATCGAGTTCAAAAATTTGAAGCTTATCGGCCTGAATGTGTTCGACAGTCAGAGTGTAATATCCCATAATACTTATTGAAACCGGCATATTGGGATACTTCGAAATATCTAATGAAAAATTTCCGGAAGCATCCGATGAGGTCCCTATAAAAGTACCATTCAAATAAACAGTTGCAGCTTCAACTGGCGTTTTGGTTTGTTTGTCAATAATCTTTCCTGTAATAATCTGTGCTTGTATTGTTAGAGTAATAAACAAAAACAAATAAATGAGACTAATTTTTTTCATAATTTACTTTCTCCTCTTTTTTTGTTTAGGAATTCCTTAAAGTCAGTTGAATCAATAACCTCTATTTCATTACACAGACCTAACGCGAATCTCCCTACTCCTTCATAACTGCACACATAATCTTCAAAAATATAACTATCATCAGAAATTTTTCTAATCTTATCTTCAGATAATGGAAACTCCTCCATCATTAAATTCGCGGCAAGTAAAGTAAGGCGAAGTTTCACGGGAAATCTTTCGAAGCTCATTATTCTAAAGACATCTGTCTCAACTTTTTGATGTTTGGATTCATTTTCCCACATTTTTTCAAGAACCTCCACATCGCCAATCCTCGATATTTTGAAAATTTTATTCAATCCGCTCGAAGGTTCATAACAAACTACGTCAATCATATTAATTCCGAAAGCAAAAGGCTCAACCTCTCTGTCGGTTACAACTCCACTGTTAGAAGACCTGTAATCTTTGAGTATTACACATTTCTGCTCTTCAAATGCCTCCGCTAATGCATTGACGATGTTTAGTTGTTTCTTATGAACGGTAATTTCTGCCAATCTGCGAAAATTATAAACAGAGTAGAGTTTACTTTTAAGAGCTTCCATAACAGGGTTAGAAGCATCAATAGACTCAATTGCCTTTTTAAGAATAAAAGCCTCCTCTTCGGTAAAGTAAATCAAATCTGAAATTTGTCTCAACTGCTTGGAATTTTTGTTTAGTGAGTAAAAACCGTTATTTTCGTCAATAACAAATCCCGAACTTCTGAAAGAATCTATATATCTGTAGACGGTTCTGGCAGATGTATTGAGTTTATCTGCAATATCATCGATTGTGTACATCCTGTTATTAATCAGAAGTTGCATTACCCTTAAAAGACGTTCTATTTTCGGTTGATCCATAGCATATTGAGTATTGTTTTGCTAAATTACACATTTTTAGATTACTTTGTACAAATTCTTACAGATGAACGACACCGGTAGACTTCAGAATTTTTTCGGCGTATCCGTTGAGG
>CAZOOH010000153.1:0-5412 GCA_964581375.1 uncultured Muribaculaceae bacterium | reverse complement strand
ATTAAAATATTCATTATATTTGGGGTGATTTGTTAGCGGATTAATCAATGTTTGCATAATTGAAAAATACCACTTTGAGCACTATTAGTTAACCATTAAATAAGGAAAACCACATCTTCCACCCGGTTAAATTTTGCCTCATTTTGTGTCCATCAATACAAACTTTGTTTAATTTCTGGTTAAGAAGTATTTGTTACTATTATCCCATTAAAATTAGTCGTTTTTAAAAATAAAATAAACCTGATCCATTTTGTCAGAATAGTTCTTTGTCATTTTGAAAATAGTTTTGTTAAAGAGGTCTTTTATACATGTATTATCCGTTAGTGATGTGCTGAAAAATTGAAGAACTTCATATTTACTTCAATTGAGTTGCATATTATGTTGTACAATCGCAACTAAGCAGTACACACATATCTAAGATTCCATTTGATTGAACTGTATTGAATATTTTTCTTTACTCTTATAAAAAACATTTATCTGATGAATCCGATATAACATCTTGATACATATTCTCTTTATTCATTGCTCCCGTTATTATGGGCTGCAAATTTATAAATTGAAATCGTCGCACTCTAAAATCTCTTTAACTAACTATATTCCAAATATATAAAACGGTTTTTCTTGATTTTAATGGGACAGCAATGAATTATATTATATGTTCAACCAATCAAATTATTCAAGTAAAATGAAAAATCTTTTTTTAGTGTTAATCGCTTTGATTGTTGGAGTATCGGCTCATGCCCAAACACCTCAGTCAAAAGAAGCTCTGAAAGGCGAAGTCTCTGCTCCCCTGTCATCACTTAGGTTGGCCAACAATCTTGTATGTTATGGTTATGCCCAACAAAGTGCCTTGCCTTTGATTCAAGCCCTGGAAATCATTTCAGAAATTCCTACGCAGGCTCTTCGTGGAGAGAAAGAGAAACAGGAAGAGAAAACTGGAGAGGCAAAAGAAGAAAAAGTGTCTTTCGACTACAACAAGATTCTTGCTGATGCGAAAAAATTCGCTGATGGAAATGAACATCTTCTAGCACTGATTTCCAGTATAGAAGCAAGCAAGGCTGGTAGCAATCGTGGTGCAGTGAATGGTCCTTCCCGCACAGTCGAAGTCGTATATGGCAATTCTAATGACAACTACCAAATTAGTTTCGTTGAAGGTCGTTTGGCTGAGATACTGGTGTCAGGTGACGGAGATACCGATCTTGACCTCTATGTATACGATAGCAAAGGGAATCTGATAGAAAAAGATGCAGATTATACTGATGATTGCTACGTCAGTTGGATTCCTGCGTGGACAGGACGTTTTACTGTTAAGGTCGTTAATCGTGGACCTGTTCCTAACAGGTATGTCCTTCTTACAAATTAAATATGTAAATAGTCAATTAGCAATAGATGAAATACTGAATAGGCAGAAGAGTGTCGCAAAAATCAAATGCGGCACTCCTCTGTAAAAACCAATTGTCATGAAATGCTATATCATCATTTTTTTATGCATTTATTTCCTCGTGTTATCAAGCATTATCATGTATGAGGCTGAGTTTAGTAAGCAATTTCAAGTGGTTTTATTTAAGAACGAAAGCTATTTATTAAATCATCTTGTATAATTGAGAACTCGCAACTCGCAACTTAGACCAGGCTTAATGGTGTCCAGTATTTCTATAATGGCATAAAGGTAAATTATTTTAAACGGCATATGATTTATAATACTATGAGTTGTAGAGTTAATTTAAGGATTAAAATGTTTTTTCTTATGGTATTGACCATTTTAGTCTGTAGACAATTATATGGCCAATCAGACACGAGAAGCCTTATACTTAAAGCATACGCATCCACTTCAGAAGAGGAAATAGTGACGCAATATCCAATTCTTAAGGGAATACCCAACGACTCAATTGTTCTTCAGTCTGACTCTATCAAGTACCTGTATCATTATTGTTTAGCTGGTGCATTAATTAATGTAGATGGCGATACAATTGAGTTAATGAAGCATATTGAAGCAGCATTATACCTAAGAGAATCTAGTATTGGTATTCAAAATTCTGAATATTTGGAATTGTTATGGGCAAAAGGCTCTGAGTTGGAAACAAGATCTCCTTTACAAGCTATACGTGCGTTACAAAAAGGAGTTGTTGTGGGTATGGATTTACAGAGAAAAGGAGATTGGAAATCCAAATATTGGTATGGGAAAATTATTTCGTATTTGGGAGACTGCTATGTTAAAAGGAACTACATCACTCAGGCTATCTCTTTATTTCGGGAAAGTTTTAGCATTACTTCTGAATTCTACGAAGAAGGTGATGAAAGTTCATGGTTGCCCTTGCTTCAACTCGAACAATTATATTACGAAAAGGGTGATTATAACCAATCTGTTTCGGTATGTGATGAAATCATAGAATATCTCAAAAAACACAATGGTCAAAACACCGAACAGTATGCGATGGCATTACGTTTAAAGGCAAATGCTCTAAGAGAAACTGGACAATTATCACCGTCTATTGAATGCTATGAAATAGCGTTGAACATTTCAAGAGAGTTGGATGACTTGACGGAAATTCCAGATTCGTATGGCAATCTATTTTTTACACTGCTTGAAGCGGGTGAATATGCAAAAGCCGATAAACTTGAAAATGACTTTCTTGCTATTCTTCGAAAAGAAGATAGACAGATTGAAATGGTAAACTGTTACTATACAGCTTCTAACACATTAGTCGAGAAAGATGATTTTAAGAGAGCGGAAGAATATATCAATAAATGCGATGCTTTTCTTGAAAGCCTAAGTGTTAGCGCAAAAGAAAAAATATATTCGCATAAGAGTCAATTGCGCCTGCTATTAAACGATATTGAAGGAGCAAAACGATATAAGGAATTTGCCATATCCAATTCAACTCATGCTGTAGTAAAACTAAACAACCGTGTAGATCTGGCATACTTAATTTCTATGCAAGATAAAGGTAAAGGAATAGAGGAGTTTGCTCAAACAATGCAAGAGATAGAATCTCAAAACCTAGATACCTTGTATATTTACACGCGTGTTTTTCAAGGATTAACTAGTATGTATTATCAGGCAGAACAATATGCCAAGGGCATCGAGATATTGCACTCAGTCAAAGAACGGTATACATCAAAATATGGATCCAATCTACCAGTTTATGCAGAAATATGTAATCTTATAGGGGTTGGGTACCTTAAACTTAAAGATACTTCTCATGCATTACCTCTCCTCGAAGAAGCGCGAAATATCTATGAGAAGCTAAACAACCAGGAATACAGCATTGTGATACATAATCTAGGCAGATGCTATATGCTATTGGGAGACAAACCTAAAGCAAGACAATTCCTTGAAAAGTCACGAGCGTTGCAATTAAGTATTATTGGCAGTGTGATGGACAATACACTGCAATATTTAAACGAATTAAATGCGGCTGAATGAAGAGATTCCTTTTGTTTATATTGACGATTGTGGTGCTATCAGCACCCGTTGTTTGCGCTCAAGACAATAATAGTGAACAGGTTTATGCAGAATTCATAAAGTTGATACAAAGCGAACAGTTCGAAGAAGCGAAACAGTACTACATTTCGAATAAGCAAATACTAGCCGACAACAGAAGTTTTGAAGCACTCACATGTTGGTTATATGCCCGTTTGTTAACAAATGATAAAGACGTGAACGAGGCATTGCATTATCTAGATAATTCTATTAGAATATTGGATGCGAACTATTCTGAACTCGTGTCATTGAAGAGATTCGATTTAGTCATTCCTTATTATGACCATGCACATATTTCAAAAATTGTAGACCACCCTAAAGCTAAGGAACGGTATCTCAAAGCAAAAAGAGTATTTGAAGAAACTGGCTTTCAAAGTAATGATATCTACACACAAATTATTAATGAGATAACAGATTTAGATTTATCACGAGAAGCAGAGAAGATAAATAGAATCATAGAATCCTTGGATGCTGATATGGTGCAAACAGATTACAAATCTGCTTTGGCAAAGATTGAGAAATCAAAAGCGATATTGGAGAAAATTCCAACGAAGAAAGTACAACTACTATACGCAAGCCTATATTTTCTCGAAGGGAGAGTTTCTTATCATATGGGAAATATAAGCAATGCAGAACAGGCATACTTGAAAGCACTGAATTATATCGATGACACGCCTGAAAGCAAAGAACGGGCAATTAAAATTTGGATAGATTTAGGCGTTTTGTATGAAAGCGTAAATGATTCCATGAATGCTTATACTATTCTTCATAAAGCAAAACAAATGTATGAAGAAAAAGGCGACCTTGGGCCTGAATACGCCCGTTGCCTTGGAAATCTGGGTGTAGTATCTTTAAATTGCGGTCGAATACTTGAAGCGAGTATTTTGATTGAAGCCGCTTTAGATATATTATCGCAAGTCGGTCCGAACATCCCATTAGATATAGCATCTTTTTATGCCTCCCTAATCATTTGCTACAATGAAATGGGTAACAAGGATGAAGCATTAGATGCAGCTAAAAGAGCACAAGCTAATCTACCTAAAGAGGGGATATCTCCGATTTATGCACAGGTGTATAACAATATAGGGACTGTGCTTCAAAGCCAAGGTGATTATGAAGAAGCAAGAAAAGCCTTTGAAAGTGCGGTAAAACAATGTGGAAATTCATCAATGAGTTCCATATGTCACTTTAATTTAGCTTTTGTTAATTATTTGCGTAACGATAGCAAATATGTGAATAACTCTATAGAATTCTCAAAACTTCTAAAAGATAATGTCTTATCTAATTTTCTATTTCTCTCAGAGTCTCAACGGTTTAATTATTGGAATAAAACGGCTGGAATACTAAATGCATATAATAGATTCATTATAGAGGCCGTAGACTACAAAGGAGCTGAAACTATATACGATAATGCGTTATTCTCGAAAGGCCTGCTTCTTAGAATGTCAAATTGGGTGATGGGTAGAATTCGAGAATCTGCTATAGAGGGTGACAAAGAGAAAATAACTCTTATTGAAAACTACAAGAATGCTATCACATCTGATCGTATTGCTAATGATAGTATTTTATATTACCAAGGGGAAATCATGAAATTAGAAAAAGAGTTGATGCGTTCCAATATCACATATTCTTATTTACAAAAAGAATTTTCAATTACATGGAAGGACGTAAAGCAACATCTTTCCAGGGGGGAAGCAGCTATTGAGTTTTTACAAGTTCCGATAATTGGAGATAGTAGTTCTTTTATAGGGAATGAGTATTTTGCTCTTGTTATCAAGAAATCTTCAAAAATACCGACCTTAATACATATTTGCCATGAAGATTCTCTGAGTGAACTACTGAAAGAGCCTGAACAATTGGCCCAAATTTACGATGAATCTTCTCGGAATGAACATTATCGTTCATATCTTTATGGTATTGGTACATAC
>CAZOOH010000152.1:3468-5472 GCA_964581375.1 uncultured Muribaculaceae bacterium | reverse complement strand
CAAGTGATTTTTCGGCAACGATGTCCTTAGCCTGTTTTTTGGTAGCTACGAATAAAATTTTACGACCTGCTCTGGCAAGTTGTTTCATTACGCTTGCAGCCTCATCTATTTTGATAACGGTCTTGTGCAAGTCTATAATGTGAATACCGTTCTTCTCCATAAAAATATAAGGAGCCATTTTCGGATTCCATTTCCTCTTCATGTGTCCGAAGTGAACACCTGCATCAAGTAATTCTTGGAAATTTGTTCTAGGCATTGTTTTGTTTTTTTCTAATTGTTTTTGTTCTCTTTTCATCAATCATGAGTAACGGCCTTGCCGGTCTCATTGATTTTCCGCAGTCCGACAAACAGGAGTAGCCTTTTTATAATATCTGAATTTAAAAGATCCCACTGTTTTAAAATCGAAACTGTGCATAAAAATCGGCGTAATAAACTAACGTTTACTGAATTGGAAGCGCTTACGTGCACCCGGCTGGCCCGGTTTCTTTCTCTCAACCTCTCTAGGGTCACGAGTAAGAAGTCCGTTTGCTTTTAATACCGCGCGATATTGAGCTTCGTCAATTTTACAAAGCGCACGAGCGATACCAAGGCGTAATGCCTCTGCCTGACCTTTAATTCCACCACCGTCGAGATTAACTTTAATGTCGAACATAGCGGGAGTATTGGTAAGCTCTAGAGGCTGTTTTACGATGTACTGAAGAGTACCCTCTGTGAAGTAAACTTCCAAAGGACGATCATTAATCGTAATATTACCTTTACCTGGGTTTACATAAACACGAGCAACTGCTGATTTTCGTCTTCCAAGGGCGTTAATAATTTCCATGCTCTGTTTACTGGTTTAATGTGATTGTTTTAGGTTGTTGTGCTTCGTGAGGATGTTCCGAACCTTCGTAAACGAATAGGTTTCTGAACAATTCTGCTCCTAAGCGGTTCTTTGGCAGCATGCCCTTCACGGCGTGCTCAACTACGAACAGCGGTTTGCGTGTAAGCATCTCTTTCGGAGTTGCGAACCTTTGGCCGCCGGGATAACCGGTGTGTCTAACATACACCTTCTCTGTCAGCTTCTTTCCCGTAAGGCGAACTTTGTTTGCATTGATAACAATAACGTTATCGCCGCAGTCCACATGTGGGGTAAAGCTTGGCTTGTGCTTACCGCGCAGAATAACTGCGATTTGAGCGGCAAGTCTTCCTAATACTTGATCCGTAGCGTCAACAACTACCCATTCTTTTGTAACGGTAGCTTTGTTTGCCGACACGGTCTTGTAACTTAATGTGTCCACTTTGTTGATTTTTAATTAATTAATTTTTACCTGTTGCGGTTTCCCCATAAAATGGGGGCTGCAAAGATAAAATTATTTTTTAAAGTGACAAAATACGAGCGATATCATACCACTTTTTATTTATCTCATTATGCCTGTTGCATGCCTCATCGAACGGGGTATAAACCGTTTGACCCGACATCTGCCCGACCATAACCCCGCTTTTTCCCATAAGTAAAGCCTGAACTGCTTCATGCCCCAATACACTTGCCAAAACCCTGTCGTTACAAGTTGGTGAACCTCCTCTCTGAATGTGCCCGAGAGTTGTAACCCTTGTTTCATATTGCGGCAGACGCTCCTTTACCTTCTCGGCAACTTCGTATGCATTACCTATTTCTAAACCCTCAGATACAATTACAATTCCCGAAGTCTTATTTTTACGACGTTCATTTACCATATATTCGCAGAGCTTGTCGATACTGGTAGGAATTTCCGGAATGAGGGTAGCTTCGGCCCCGCTGGCAATGGATGTGCTCAGTGCAATAAAGCCGGCATCCCTGCCCATCACCTCTACAAAAAATACAATATTGTGAGAGTCGGCTGTGTCCCTCAATTTATCTACTGCCGAAACAGCTGTGTTAATAGCAGTGTCGTATCCGATTGTAAAGTCGGTACCGTATATATCGTTGTCAATTGTTCCGGGTATTCCCACAACAGGTAGTCCGAACTCTTTGTAAAGCAGATT
>CAZOOH010000152.1:0-3368 GCA_964581375.1 uncultured Muribaculaceae bacterium | reverse complement strand
CGAACTGCCATTTTCCACATTTTTTTGACGGCTGCAAAATTACTCTTTTTTATTATTCTTCAAATATATACTTTTGCGTAATGAAGATTGGAAAAATTGAACTGGGAGATAAGCCACTTTTTCTTGCACCGATGGAGGATGTAACAGATGCCTCTTTTCGTTATATATGCAAGGAGTTCGGGGCAGATGTTGTATATACCGAATTCGTTTCTTCCGACGGATTAATAAGAAATGTGGGCAGTTGCAAGACCAAACTGGAGGTTACCGATTTTGAGAGACCTATCGGAATTCAGATTTACGGTCACATTCCCGAGGCTATGACAGAGGCGGCACTTATTGCAGAGGCTGCGGGACCCGACATGATAGATATTAATTTTGGTTGTCCGGTAAATAAAATTGCAAAAAGAGGAGCAGGTTCGGGAATGATGCGATATCCCGACAAGATGATAGAGATAACTAAAAATATTGTAGATGCTGTTAAGCTTCCCGTTACTGTGAAGACAAGGCTCGGCTGGGACGAAGATTCGAAAATAATTGTTGATTTGGCCGAAAAACTGCAGGATACCGGAATATCTGCACTTACTGTACACGGCAGGACGAGGGCTCAGTTATATAAAGGTGAGGCAGATTGGACTTTGATAGGGGAAATTAAAAAAAATCCCAGGATGCATATACCTATTATAGGTAATGGCGATATTGTTTCGCCGGAGGGGGCTGAAGCTGCTTTTGACAAATACGGTGTGGACGGTATAATGATTGGTCGTGCGACTTACGGACACCCGTGGTTGTTTCGCGAAATCCGTTACTTTTTTGACAATGGGGAACATATGCCTCCGTTTTCTCTTTTGGAAAAGGTTGCTCTGGCAAAAAGACATCTGCTTAAATCGGTAGAGGTAAAGGGAAACAGGGTAGGTGTACTGGAAATGAGAAGGCATTTGACTCACTATTTTAAGGGATTACCCGATTTTAAGGAGACCAGGCTCAAATTGGTTACAGAGAACAGCGTCGATGAACTTATTAGGTTAATTGACGAAATTTATGAAAAATATAAAGCAATAATATAATATGTTTAGAGATTTTATAAATAAGGTAGTGCTTTTCCCATACTATTTTGCATTGGCATTCCGTCACTTTTTATACGACAGTTTAATTATAAAATCTCACAAGCCCGATGTCCCGATTATATCTCTCGGCAATATTACTGCCGGAGGAACCGGAAAAACCCCCCATACCGAATTTTTTATAGAGAACCTCTCTTCGACACACAAAGTAGGTGTTCTATCTCGTGGATACGGTCGAAAAACAAAGGGATTCAAACTTGTAGAAGTTGGTGATACTCCGCTGGATTGCGGCGATGAACCGTTGCAGATTAAAAAGAAGTTCCCCAATATTCTTGTTGCAGTCGACGAGAACAGGAACAGAGGTGTGGAGATGTTGCTCTCACTGTTTCCCGAAAAAAGGCCCGATGTAATTATTCTGGACGATGCTTTTCAACACCGAAAGATTCTGGCAGATATCAATATTTTGCTTATAGATTATAACAGACCTTTATATAAAGACAAACTTATTCCTTTCGGACGCCTGAGGGATTTGCCTGCAAGAATAAGAAAAGCCGACATGGTAATTATTACTAAATGCCCGGGCGAACCGGATATTGAAGAGCAGCAACTGCTCAGGAAACGTGAGAGTGTAAGGGATTATCAGAGTTTATTTTTTTCGCTTATTGAGTACGGTGAACCTGTGCCTGTATTTGATATGGCCGACAAGCGTTATGCATATTCAAAATTTGCAATTGTTCTTACTGCAATTGCAAATCCTAAGCCTTTGTACTATTTTGTAAGGAATTCCAATAAAATTATAAACGATAAACTTGAATTTTCGGATCATCATAATTTTGGTAAGTTCGATATTTTAAGAATTAACAGATGGGCAGCGAATCATCCAAAGTGTGGAATCTACACTACCGAAAAAGATGCTCAAAGGCTGCTGCGACTAAGTAAACTCTCAGAAGATGTTAAGCGCAGATTGTTTTACGTTCCTATAGAAGTGAGAGTCTTGAGTGAGGCTGGCAGTGAAAGTATTATAAAACAAGTTGAAAAGAAATTATAAAAAAATTTGGCAGTTATAGATTGTTAACCGAATCTCAAAATTATTTAGAAATCATTGGGAGATATGGGTTTTTTTATTACTTTCGCACATATTAATTTGTAATTAGACTAACGAATACCCACTTATAACAAATAATATTAACCTAAAATTTTTAACTCATGCATGTTTCAAAAAATGGAAACCGGATTGCACGAAGAGTGCTTTCGGTTTTAGCCCTCCTGCTCATTACAGGAACTATTTGGGCTCAGAACATCAAGGTTACAGGTGTTGTTGTTGACGATAAAGGCGAGCCGATAATCGGTGCCAATGTCCTCATTCAAGGCACCAGGACCGGTCAAGCGGCCGATCTTGATGGAAAATTTACCATTACAGCTCCGGGAAATGCTGTTTTGGAGATATCTGCTCTCGGTTACGAGAAACAGACTCTTCAACTTAGAAACAGAACTACTCTCAAAATCGTTTTGAGGGAAGATGCTGTTACTCTACAGGAAGCAGTAGTTGTCGGTGAATTCGGGGTAAAAAGAGCAGCCCGCGCTGTCGGAGGTGCAGTACAAAGCGTTAGAGGCGCAGAGATTGCTGAATCCGGACGTACAGACTTCGTATCGGCTCTTCAAGGTCGTGTTGCAGGTCTTACAGTTACCAGTTCAAGCGGTACTCCGGGATCTTCCAGCTCGGTGTTAATCCGCGGAGCAACCTCTATTTCCGGAAATAACCAACCGTTGTATGTAATCGACGGTATACCTATGAACAACTCAACTTTTAACCCGGTTGGAAGTTTGGCATACAAGACAGGTGGTTCTGAAACTGTTGCCGACCGTAACCTTGACTTCTCAAACCGTGGTTCAGACCTTAACCCTGAAGATATCGAAAGCATGACAGTTCTTAAAGGAGCTGCTGCTGCCGCTCTTTACGGAAGTGATGCATCTAACGGTGCGATTATTATCACTACCAAAAAAGGTAAAACAGGTAAAGGTGTTGTTTCTTACAGCAACTATTTCAGGTTTGACGATGCTTACAGATATCCGGATTTGCAAACTAAATATGATTTGGGTAACTATGGTACTACAAACTACTACTACTACGCAAGATACGGTCAACCTTATGCTGCCGGTACAAAACTTTACGATAACTTAAAGAATCTGTTCCAAACAGGTGTTACCAGCAGACACAACATATCTTTCGAATCGGGTAACGAAAGTATGACAATCCGTGCAGGTGCAAGTACTCAAAAAACTACAGGTGTTGTACCTACATCAGAT
>CAZOOH010000151.1:0-5472 GCA_964581375.1 uncultured Muribaculaceae bacterium | reverse complement strand
TTTATTTTTTTTAATTATTCCTTCTTTCTGTTTGGTTATGTTTTAACCTTTCATTTTGCTTGTATTTGTTTTAAATACCCTTTTATAACCATCGGTCTGATGACGTAGCATAGCACTTGTCCCTGATAAAGACCCTGTTCTAACCCAGTCACCTCCTTTATATGTTTTTGCCCAACCAATAGGTAGCATTCCGGGACCGCTTTCGACCATCTTTTCAATACTTTTTTTGGAAAGAATGTCGGGAACATTTGGATGATTGTCTATAGCTGCAACAAATTTTACCAGTTCACTCGGTGAGGCAACCCATCCTCCGGCACCGTAAAGTCCTTCGATATTGCTGCCACCATAGCATTTATGTACCATTCTGCCTGAGCCGTCAAATGATTCAACCAGCTCTTGGTCGTCAGGTTCATAGTATCTAACTTCGTTTGGGTATTTTTCTGTATACTCGTTTTTTGCAAGATGTATATCGAAACATCCTGCCGGTGCAAGAATGCTGTCTTTCACAAATTTTTCGTAACCAATTCCTGTGACCTTTTCAATTATTTCCGATAAAATTACGTATCCCAGATTTGAGTATCGTGTGCCTGAACCAGGTGCATAATTGAGCTTTTTTGTGATAGCATATGCTATAACTTGTTCTTTTGTAGGAACGCTGTTGGTACCCAGTCTTTTGGATATTTCAAGCGTAGAAAACATAGGGTCGCCGTATCTGCGTGTAAATCCGGCCTGGTGTCTGAGCAGATGTTCTATTGTAATATTTTTAATTCGTTGGTCTCTTATATCGGAAAACAGAGAATCATTTAAGATTCCGTTTTCACCAAATACTTTTGAGTTTAGTGCTAATTTACCTTCCTCAATAAGTTTCATAATTGTTGTTGCAGTAATCAACTTTGAAACTGATGCAATTCGAAAAATATGTTTGACATCTGTCTTAATACCTCTCTCTTCATCTGCCCAACCGTAACCTTTTGCAAATACTAATTTTTCGTCTTTAAGGACGGCTATTGATGCCCCCTTAATATGCCAGGTTCTGATGAACTTTTCAATTTGTTGGTCAAGATGTTTGGTCTGTGGGAAATCTGAATTTTCGTTTGTTATGAGCTTATTGACGGATTCCGGAAATATCTCTTCATTATCTTGATATTCAGTTGGCTCTTCGGGCATTTTGCCTGAATCGAGCGGATAAAAGATGATAGATACAAGAATTAATGTCAGTGCCATCAAGGCAGAAAAGAGCAGGGTCCGATTTTTCTTCATTCGGCAAAATTAAATAAAAATGGATTACTAAATATAATTTGATTTTATCTAAATTCTAATTTCTTTTATGTTATAATTTAATAATTTACACAATGAATTGTATGTAATTGTATAATAGGCAAATATATGGTGTATATTAATAATTATCAGGTGGATTTTATCTGTAAAATTTAAAAATATTAAAAATTATTAGTTGTTTTTAATAAAAATAATATACATTTGCCCCAACAATAGGTACAACTAACATTTCGGATGATACTAAACAGTAACATATCCTCTTTTAAAAGATCACAAAACATTCTGGTGGTCCTAGTTGTCCTGAATATTATTATTTCAGTCATTATTGTCATACCCATAACTTAGGATCCGGTTACAGCTCAATAAAAAGTATATAAACGCTTGCTCGAACAGGATCCTGGATAGAGCAAGCGATTTTTTTTGAAATACATCATATCTAATCAAACTAATAAAATCAAAACAATGAATCCTCTCAGAAGCAATCAGACAACACAAGGCCGTAAGATGGCCGGAGCTCGCAGCCTTTGGAGGGCAAACGGGATGAAAGAAAAACAATTCGGAATGCCCATTATTGCGGTGGTTAATTCATTTACTCAGTTTGTGCCGGGGCATACACATCTGCACACAATAGGACAAGAGGTAAAAAAAATGATTGAAGAGGAGGGGTGTTATGCGGCAGAATTCAATACAATTGCCATTGATGACGGGATTGCTATGGGGCACGACGGAATGTTGTATTCGTTGCCTTCGAGAGAGGTAATTGCCGATAGTATTGAATATATGTGCAACGCGCATAAGGTAGATGGGATGATTTGTATCTCTAACTGCGACAAGATTACTCCGGGAATGTTAATGGCAGCTATGAGGCTTAATATTCCTGCTGTATTTGTTTCCGGGGGGCCGATGGAGGCGGGTAATATCGGCGGGAAAGATTACGATCTGGTAGATGTTATGGTAAAAGGGGCAGATAGTTCGGTTCCGGATTATGAGATTCAAAAACTTGAAAACAGTGCTTGTCCTACTTGCGGAAGTTGTTCGGGAATGTTCACTGCCAATTCGATGAATTGTCTAACTGAAGCTTTGGGTTTGGCCTTGCCGGGGAATGGTTCGCTTTTAGCTACTCATGCTCTCAGGAAGAGATTATTTGCATCGGCGGCTAAGTTGATTGTTAAAAATTGTAAGCAGTTTTATTTTGAAGGTAATGAAGATGTTTTACCACGATCTATTGCATCTAAAGAGGCCTTTTTGAACTCGATGGCTCTGGATATCGCAATGGGCGGTTCGACAAATACAGTATTGCATCTGCTTGCAGTTGCAAATGAAGCTGAGGTAGATTTTTCTAGGGCAGATATTGATGCTCTTTCGAGGAGGATTCCGGTTTTATGTAAGGTGGCTCCGAGTTCTTCTTATCATATGCAAGACGTTAACAGGGCGGGCGGTGTTATGAGAATCCTAGGAGAACTTGAGCGGGGAGGTTTTATTGACTCAAGTGTTAAAAGAATTGATTATAAGAGTCTTAGTGATGCTTTAAATGAGTGCGATATTTTGAGCCCTAATGTAGCATGGGAAGCTGTCAGTAAATATATGGCAGCTCCGGGTAACATTCGTAATCTTTATTTGGGTTCGCAGGAGCGATATTACAGGGAGCTTGATAAGGATATATATACCGGCTGTATCCGGGATATTGCAAATGCTTATTCTAAGGATGGCGGATTGGCTGTCTTAAAGGGTAATCTGGCTATTGACGGCGCAATTGTAAAGAGTGCCGGAGTAGATTCATCGATTTTAAAGTTTGAGGGGAAAGCTGTAGTTTTTGAGTCTCAGGATGAGGCTTCTCAGGGTATTCTGTCGGGTAAAGTTAAAGCCGGAGATGTTGTTGTTATACGCTATGAGGGTCCAAAGGGGGGGCCCGGAATGCAGGAGATGCTTTACCCGACTTCGTATTTAAAGTCGGTAAAATTGGATAAAGAGTGTGCACTCATTACAGACGGCAGATTTTCTGGAGGAACATCGGGTCTCTCGGTTGGTCATGTTTCGCCTGAGGCGGCGGCCGGCGGGGTGATTGGGCTGGTTGAGGATGGAGATACTATTTTGATTGATATTCCGGGGAGAACTCTGGAGTTGGTTGTTGAGCAGGGTGAGTTGGAGAGAAGAGGGGAAAAGATGGTTTCGAAAGGAAAAGGTGCATGGAAACCCGCCGGCCGCCAGAGAGTAATTTCTAAAGCTTTAAAGGCTTATGCATTAACAGTGTCATCTGCCGACAAAGGGGCAGTACGTTTAATTGACTAATTATAATTTTTAAGATATGGACAGTAAACAAGTTAAAGGCTCTGAAGCATTATTGCTCTCTTTAGTTGAAGAGGGGGTTGATACGATTTTCGGATACCCGGGTGGAGCAATTATGCCTCTGTACGATGAATTATACAATTTTGAAGATAGATTAAATCATATTCTGGTAAGGCACGAGCAGGGTGCTGTACACGCTGCCGAGGGTTATGCCAGAGCAACGGGAAAGGTTGGGGTTTGTTTCGCGACTGCGGGCCCGGGAGCTACCAATATGGTTACGGGTATTACAGATGCCATGATGGATTCAACTCCACTTGTGTGTATTACTGCTCAGGTTACTGCGGAGATGTTGGGAAAGGATTTTTTCCAGGAGGCCGACACGATCAGTATAACTATTCCGATTACAAAATGGAGCTATCAAATTACAAAGGCTTCGGAGGTTGCGTCAATAATGGCTAAAGCTTTTGATGTTGCCCGCTCCGGAAGACCCGGCCCGGTGTTAATAAGTTTTACCAAAAATGCTCAGGTAGAGATGACCGATTTCTTATATGTCAAACATAAAAAGCACACTTATCATAAGAGCCATCAGGTCGAAGAGAGTATTGCGGCTGCGGCAGAACTTATAAACTCATCTGCAAAACCTTTGATGGTTATAGGTCAGGGGGTGATTCTTTCCGGGGCCGAAAAAAGTGTTTTGAAATTAGCCGAGAAGGGTAATATCCCTTTTGCAACTACCCTTCTAGGTATTTCGTCTGTACCTTTTAACCACCCGCTTTTTATGGGAAATGTGGGGATGCACGGGAATCTAGCTCCGAATTATATGACTCAGGAGTGTGATTTGTTAATTGGAATAGGAATGAGGTTCAGTGACAGGGTTACAGGCGATACAAGCAAGTATGCCCCAAATGCAAAAATTATTCATATCGAACTCGATAAAGCCGAAATCAATAAGAATATTAAGGCATCTGTGGCAGTTCATTCCGATGCAAAACTTGCTGCCGATTTGCTGCTGGAGCGTGTATTTAACAAAGTGAGGGGCGAATGGATGGGTTTTGCTGCGAAGTGTAACGCCATCGAAAAGAGGGAAATTGTTGACAAATTACTTCCCGATAACGGAGGAGAACTAAGTATGGCTCAGGTAATTGATAAGATTGCATCTGCCGGAAAGGGGGAGGCAATAATTGTTACGGATGTTGGTCAGAACCAAATGATGGCTGCAAGATATTCAAAATTTTTGCAGACACGCAGCATGATTACATCTGGTGGTTTGGGTACTATGGGATTCGGACTGCCTGCAGCAATGGGTGCAAAACTGGGAAGTCCGGACCGGGAGGTTGTTGTGGTTACAGGAGACGGAGGTTTGCAGATGAGCATTCAGGAGTTGGGTACAATTATGCAATCGGGTATAGCAGTCAAGATTCTACTTCTAAACAACTCCTTTTTAGGAATGGTAAGACAGTGGCAGGAGCTCTTTTTCAAACATCGTTATTCGTTTACCGACATGGATAATCCCGACTTTCTTAAGATTGCCGAAGCATACAGAATTCCGGCAAAAAGAGTCAGCAGCTACAGAGAACTTGATAGTGCAATAGGTGAAATGTTGGAAGCTAAGGGAGCCTATCTGCTTGAAGTAGTTGTCAGAAATGAAGAGAATGTTTTCCCGATGGTACCTCCGGGAGCATCGTTAAGTAATTTGATACTCGATGAAAATCAATAAATATCACAAAAATGAAATCCAAAGAATTTATTGTTATTGTGTATGCTTATAATCAGATAGGCGTACTTAACAGAATTACAAATGCTTACATTAAAGGAAATGTAAACATAGAAAAATTGAATGTAGCAGAAACCTCCGAAAAAGGAATCAGCCTGGCTGTAATTTCGGCAGTGACTCCCGAAGATTCGATT
>CAZOOH010000150.1:0-5488 GCA_964581375.1 uncultured Muribaculaceae bacterium | reverse complement strand
TCTAATAGATGTGTGGCATAACTGTGTCGCAGACAATGCAGTGTAAAATTATGGTTTTTAATTATTTTACCCAAATATTTATGGAAAATATTTTCAATGCTGGTTTCGCTGTATTGTTCGCCTGGATATTGACCCTCTATCAAAAATACTTTGGGTTTGTACATCTTATAGTATCTGATTATCATATCCATAAGCTTATCACTAAGAGGCAACACCCTATCCTTCTGCCCTTTACCGTTAATTACGGTCAGTGTTTTTCTCTTTGAATCTAAATCCTGTAACTTTAAATTAAGGATTTCGCTTCTTCTTAATCCGCAGGCATATACTAAAGTAAGTGCTGTTTTGTGCTTGAAATTAGGGATTTTAACAAGCATTCTTTCTACAATTTTTTTTGAAATTACTTTTGGAAGCGGACGGTACTTCTTTGGCCTTTCGATATCTGCAACGGATAATTGCTTTTTCTCAATTTTGGCAAAATAGAGTTTAACTGCATTTATAACCTGATTTTGGTATGAGGCAGAGTATCCATTTTTAAGAATATAATTTTGGTTGAATAGAACTAAATCTGTATTTGAGATTTCGTTTGGCTCTTTTTTAGGGAAGTGGTTTAAAAATACGTGAATCGCATCTATATAAACTTTAACTGTTCTGTCGCTGTATCGACACCCTCTTAACCACGCTTCAAAAAAGGCGACATCTGCCCTGTTCTCTCTCTGCATATCTCTCTCCTCCAATTATTTTTACGAATTTAAGTATTTTTTTAATTTTTATTGCGTTAAGTGTTTAGTGTACTAAATTTTTAAATAATCAATTAAGTTCTACCATGCATATTTCAATTTTATTTTTATATTTGCATGGTTAACGAAATATAAATGTATCTAACAAGAAAAATAGAGTCTGAAGTTCTTAAAGCTATTCAAAATTATCCCGTAACAGCATTAACAGGACCACGACAGTGTGGCAAATCAACTTTGGCTAAAAAAATATTGTCGAATTTTCATGACAGTATCTACTTGGACCTTGAAAGACCATCTGACCTGCTTAAACTGGAAAATGCAGAATGGTTCTTCTCTTCGCAAAAGGGGAAGCTTATCTGCATAGATGAAATTCAACGATTTCCGGAACTTTTTCCTGTTATTAGAAGCCTTGTCGATGAATGGCAAACAAACAGTTGCTTTTTAATACTCGGGTCTGCTTCGCAGGAGCTGCTTAAACAAAGCTCGGAGTCACTTGCAGGAAGAATTGCCTACAAAACACTCGCCCCATTTATACTAAAAGAGATCCAAAATCAATGCAGCACCGAAGAGTATATCTGCAAGGGAGGTTTTCCTAAAAGCCTTTTAACTAAGGATTTTCAAACCTCTTTTGAATGGAGGGAGAATTTTATTTTAACTTTTTTGGAAAAGGATTTGCTTCAATGGACCGGTTTTTCTTCGGCTTCAATGAGAAGGTTATGGCAGATGCTTTCTCATCTTAACGGACAAACCATTAACTACTCCAACCTTGGTAACTCTCTTGGAATAACATCGACAACTGTAAAAACCTATATAGATTTACTTGCAAGTACATATATGGTTGAAGTTATTCCTCCATATATATCAAATTTGGGGAAGAGACTTGTAAAGGCTCCAAAAATATATATTTCTGATTCGGGTATTTCTGCAGCATTGCTTGGTCTGAAAAGTGTTGATGATATATTCGGACATCCTGGCTTGGGTCAACTTTGGGAACAAATTGTGCTTTCTAATCTTAAAATTCTGTATCCGGGAGCAGAGTTTTATTTTTACAGAACAAGTAATGGCTCAGAGGTCGATTTTGTCATGAAATACCATAATAAAGTCTATGTCATTGAGTGTAAATCTTCATATACTCCAATTTTGACCAAAGGTAATTATAACGCTTTTGAGGATATTTCGGCAGATAAGGTTTTTATTGTTACTCCTTCGAAATCTAATTGGTCAATGAAGGAGGGAATTGATGTAATTTCGATAGATGATTTGGACTCGATAATTTAAGAAATCTGCACCAGATTTTTTATGAGGCCCTAAAGATATGTACCATCAACAGTATTAACTTTGAAAATAGCAAAATTCTTCACAAGGCATGTTGAGGAAATATTCCAACTCGAAGAAAATGATTAAAAGTCTTTGCAATGTTAAAGGTGGGAATGTCAAGAGTCCGGGAGGATATAGTAAATTATAGCTAAAAAGTTACTTCTTTTATACCGCGTGTTGTGGTGCGTTTTTAATTGTTTGTATTTTATTCTCTCTTTTCAAAGAATATGTTTTACTTTTTGAATTGCATAGTTCATATAGCTGTAATGCTTTTTTAAGATATTTTTTTGAATCAATTGAGGTATCAGAAATACAAATGTCAAAAATAAAATCTGCCAATAACTCAATATTCTCATTACTAAAACCTTTAAAACTACATATATATTCATTTGACTCCTCAATATTTAAGGTCAAAAATTTATTTAGATTGAAGTCTGATTCATCTAATAACATAGCTGAAGCAGTATTAATCTCACTTTCGATAGTCAATGACAAACTGCCTTTTCCGCCAAATAGTTTTTGCCGGATAGCACTTATTATTAGTCCTATCTTTTCAATTTCTCTGAGTATGTAATCTTTTTGTTCCAATATAAATTGCTTATTTGTACACCGGCGTTTATTCACCGGGATTATTGGCGTTTACAGTCTTTAAATAATTTTGCACGAAGTAATTTATGCATCTTTTTCCGGCATGTCTGGTCGGATCTCTTTAGAAAATCTGCCGATGACCAGTGGAATTACAACGCAGGCGATGCCGATGAGTGTTAATATTGTGCTTTTTGGGAAAAAATTCATGATTATTAAATACGTGCCGCATATTAAGAATATGACTTTTAGTATTTTGCTGTTAAATTGATATCCGACTACAATAAAGTACAGTCCGATAAGGCTAAACATGACTATGTTGAGGATCTGATTTGTGGCTTCGCTGAAATTTAAAAACCAATTTAAAATTTTAGCAATTAATACAATTATAAAAAGGAGCCTGAATATTTTCAATAGTGTATTTTTCATTTTGAATGATTTTTGAATTAAATGGATATGAATGAGGATATTTGTTTATAAAAATAAGGTTATTTGTTGATTTGGGCAAATAATTAGTAGGATGGTGGTGGGTGGCTGTTTGCCGACCCAGGGTTACCTCGCTTCGCTCGTTGATCCTGGAGTGGTCGGCAAAACAGCCCAAGAATAAGGAACCTTTTGAGCTGCGCTCAAATGGTTTTTTGTTTTGCGGCTGCTTCTGAGCAAGCTCAGGCAGCCTCAAACAAAAAACCCCTTTTGCCGTTGGCAAAAGGGGTTCCTTAGTCTTGTAGCGCGACCCAGGATTGAACTGGGGACCTCATGATTATGAATCATGCGCTCTAACCAGCTGAGCTATCGCGCCGCATTTGGGAGTGCAAAAGTAATACATTTTTATAATGTAGCAAATTCTTTGGTCGAATTAATTTATCTTTGGGGCTGGGTCTTTAATGTTGAGCGCTATGAATAGTAAGGGTTTTGGAAGTTTTTTCGGGCAGATGGTGTCAGGGTGGTATGTGAGGGTTGGGCTGGTGTTGTGCTTGGGCTTGGTGCTTGCGGGCGGGGAGCGTTGCTATGGGCAGGGGGCTGCCGGTGGGGCAAAAATTGACGAAGTAAAAATCGATCGGGAAAGGGTTGAGAGGGTTGTCAGAATGCAGATGGAGCGTTATCCGCTGTCGAGGTTGGTCGATTACTATAAGAATTTCTTTCAGGATAAGTTCGGTCCTGGGCACTTGATAAGCGATACTGCATCTGCCGGAGCTTATTTGAGAAGGGAATTGGCCCAGATGATTTCTGAGCAGGATGCTCCGGACGACTGCAGGGTTTGTATTTCGAATGAAGAGATGCAAAAAGAGCCGGACAATAATTTTGCAGAGTATACCGGATGGGAACAAAATTATGTAAGAGTGAATCTGCAAGCGGTTACGGAGGGCAAAATATCTTATAAATCGCTTTCGTGTGCACTATTTGAGAGCGCCAGAACTGCACCGGCGTTATCAATTGAAGATTGGACTAAAGAGTGGAGAGTAATCGAACAGATTGTCCTTAAACTTAATCCCTCCCTTCCCGACGCAAAGAGTGAGTCTGAGCAGATTTATAAAATGTTGAAAACGGGCAATTATGCAGTACACCACAGCGAAGTATATGTAAAAGCATATAATCCGCACTACCGGCTTATTAAAAGTGAGATTTTCAAAAAAGAATTGAGTGGTTGTTTAGAACAGCATTAAAACAGGGGCGGTAAGATTGCCGAATCACATCTTTTCCAGAAGAACTGTCGCATAAGCAACAATACCCTCTTCACGACCCACATCTCCGAGTTGTTCGGTAGTTGTGGCCTTAACAGAGATTGCCGAGACATCGCATTCAATTACTTCAGAAATTGTTTTGCGCATCTGCTCAATAAAAGGGGCAATTTTGGGACTCTGTAACGCGATTGTAATGTCGGCATTAACCAACTCGTACCCCTCAGCACGTACAAGCTCCACAACCTTTTTGAGCAATATTTTACTGTCTATTCCTTTGAATTCTCCGGAAGAATCGGGAAAGTGTTTTCCTATATCGCCCAGGGCAAGTGCTCCCAAAAGAGCATCACACAATGCGTGCAGAGGAGTATCACCATCTGAGTGAGCAACACACCCCCGGGGACTCTCTATTTTTACACCGCAAACCCACATAGGCAAACCATCTGCAAGCCTGTGAACATCATAACCGTTCCCTATCCTCAAACCCATATTGCAAAAATTAAGAACAGCCGCAAAGTTACAATTTTTACCTCAATTATTTGTATATTTGCAGTTGGTAAAAAGCCATCATTTAAAGCAGATTATTATGGGAATAGGTTTTAGTTTTTTCAAAGCTCCCAAACACAGAGTCTTCAAGTATCAGCCACTCTATTACGATGAACAGAAAGAGGCTATGAAAGAGCGTATGGAAAGATTACAGTTGGAAGAGAGAGAGACACCAAGCAATTACAGACCGGGGAGATTCATCAGGTTCAATATGAGAAAGTCTTTTTACGACAGCAGAACCAAAAAGGGGAGTCCGGTTGTTACAAGATTTATCGTTCTTGCAGCTATATCGGGATTGTTAATTATGTTTTACTATTTGGCAAAGTACTTCGGACTTTTCTTTAATTAAAAGCAGATGCTTAAAGTACTGCCCGGACATATTGTAAATCTAATTGCAGCGGGAGAGGTTGTTCAGAGGCCTTCATCGGTTGTTAAAGAGTTAATGGAGAACGCCGTCGATGCAGGTGCAACCTCCGTTCAGGTAAACATTAAGGATTCCGGAAAGACCCTTATACAAGTTATCGACGACGGATGCGGAATGAACTCCGGCGATGCCAAAACCGCATTTCAACGACACGCCACCTCAAAACTTACCGAAATTACCGATCTGGAAACACTTCGCAC
>CAZOOH010000149.1:0-5511 GCA_964581375.1 uncultured Muribaculaceae bacterium | reverse complement strand
TGGAGAGAATTTGCCAGACTTGTTTATAATTTCAAAAAGGTTTATCCTTATGCATTACTGGCAAAAGAAAAGATAAAAGAGGCAGATAGTGTTATGGTTGCTAAAAATTTGAATTCTAAAGAGCGGGAAAGGTATGTGAATATTTTTGAGAAAAAACTTTTTGCCGAATTTGAGAAACCATTAAGAAAAATGACATTTTCTCAGGGGAAATTGCTTCTTAAGCTGATTGATCGCGAAGTTGGTCAAAGCTCATATTATCTTATAAAGAATTATAAAGGGGGGTTTACCGCTTTCTTTTGGCAAGGTATTGCAAGAATTTTCGGATCCGACTTAAAGTCACAATATGATCCGTATGGAAAAGACAGCGCAATTGAAGAGTTGGTGAGAATGTATGAAGACGGCTCGTTTGATAGCCTGTATTTTTCTATGTATTAACTATTTAGCGCCAATATTCCACTCCATTTTATCATTGTCGGCATCGTAACAAAGATATTCACACCCGTGAATCCATTCACCCAGAATATAAAACTTTGCACCCTTAGGAGTTACGGCTTCACCAGGAGCATGGAAATGTCCGAATATGAAATAATCTGCTTTATTAGACTCCTCAAACGATGAAGAAAATTGATAAAGAGGCTCTTGAGTCCCCTTAAATTTGTATCTCTGTCCTTTGGCCAGGCGGTTATGAGAAGACCATGAGTTACCTAGTGCGAATGCCCATCTGGGATGTATCGCCGAAAACATTATCTGCAAAACTTTATTGTAAAAAATCCATTTCAAAAATTTATACCCGCGATCACCGTTTGCAAGACCGTCACCATGTCCCAGACAAAAATATTTTTGGCCAAGTTTAATTTCAAATGGTTGCTCTACCACCTCTATATTCATTTCCGAAGTAAGGTAACCGAATGTCCAAAGATCGTGATTCCCCCTGAAGAAATATAGCTTTACACCCCTGTCGGATAAATCGGCCAGAGCTCCGAAAGTTCTGACAAAACCTTTTGGTACAACATATTTATATTCATACCAAAAATCGAAGATATCGCCCATCAGAAAAATTGCTTTCGTGTTTTCCGGTACATTCTTGAGAAAATTTGCAAACCGCTCCTCTCTCAACCCGGGATTATTGACATTTAATCCTAGATGAACATCTGACACAAAAAAATATTTTCCCTCTGTAAATGACATTAAAATTTATTAAAAAATTACAAGTGCTAAGCAGATTATGCCTGCGACTGCACAATAATATGCAAATCCTGTAAGTTTTACTCTCTTAACAAGATTAATCATAGCCGTACAAGCGATTAAACCCGAAACAAATGCAGAAATAAACCCTGCAAACAATGATATTATCTCATTCCTGCCGCCAAGTAGAAGGTCGCCTGAGACTATATCCAAAAATGCCTCCCCGAGAATTGGAATAAGCACCATCAGAAATGAAAATTTAGCTATATCCTCCTTCTTTATACCTAGTAGAAGACCTGTAGATATTGTTGTACCTGATCTTGATAGACCGGGTAATATGGCTACTGCCTGAGCTAATCCGACAATAAAGGATCTTTTGGGTGATATTGGATTTGAACCGGTTTTTGCCGAAGATGCAAAAAATAGAAGTCCGGCTGTAATTAAGAGAGACACTCCTACAACCAGAAGACCCGATCCGAAAATATATTCAACGTAATCCTTAAAAAACAAACCAACAATCATTACCGGTATCATCGAAATTATAATATTCAAGATATACTTGGTTTCATCATTGTTTTTAAATTTTAACAATCCGGAAATAAGCGAAATTATATCTTTCCTGAATACGACAATTGTACTTAGAACAGTAGCTGCATGAACAGTGATTTCAAAATTAAGACCGGGAGGATTGGTCCCCAAAAGTGCCTGCCCTAGAGCCAAGTGTCCGCTGCTGCTCACAGGTAAAAACTCGGTAAAACCCTGGACTATTCCTAATAACAGAGCTTCAAAAACACTCATTTTTTCTTAGATTTATACATTATTGCAACGATTTCGGCAGCGAAACCGGCAACAATGAGAACAGGTGCAAGGACGATCCTTGTAAAACTGAACATCTCTTTTTCATTAAAGATATTCGGGTCTTTAGTTCCACCTCCCGTCATAAGGATGTATCCCAAAATCATTAGTGCAAAACCCGCAATAATGTAGCTGATGTTTTTGTAAGGAACTGCAAACTTTTCTTCTTCAATATTACCCTTCTTTTTCATAAATATAATTTAATAGAATAATTCATCGGACGGTGTGGAAATAATTTTATTTACTACCGACAATGTACTTAAAATACAGATTAAAATACCAAGCAATAATACTGCCAATAAAACGAAAATTATGTACTCAATATTAATTATCATGAACAGAGCTGTAAATTCTTCGCCTAAATAATATACCAGGCCGGAAAGTACCACAATTGAAATTAAACCTGAGATTAATCCTTGATAAAAGGCTTTTTTCATAAATGGTGATCTGATGTAAGACCTCTTAGCACCAACTATTTTCATTGTTCGAATTGTCTCTCTCTTTGCGAAGATATTAATTCTCACAGTATTGTTAATAAGAACTATAGAAACAAATGCCAGCAATGCAATAATCGAGGAAAATATTACTCCGGCTCTCTTCATGTTTCCGCTTATAGTGTCAACCAGTGATTCTTGATAAACCAACTCTTTTACTCCTTCGCATTTGTTAATATCTGCTTTTATTTTTGTAATACTATCAGAAGCAAAGTAATCTGCTTTAAGAAAAACATCTATTGAATACGGGATAGGGTTATTTTCAAATACTTCCATAAAATCATCGCCTAAAAGTGCTTTCATCTCCTCAGCTCCTTTCTCCTTTGAAATAAACTCTGCCTTCTTTACAAATGGTTTAGTTTCGATAATTTTGAGCAAATCTCTGGCATCTTTTGATGAAGCATCATCATTGAGAATTACGGACAATTTTATATTTTCTTTAAGGTAATCTGTAATGACTTTTGCGTTTACTGCCAAGATTCCGAGAAGACCAACGAGGATCAAAACCAGACTGATACTGATTACAGAAGAGAGATATGACTGAATTAATCTCTTGAATATTATTTTTTTGCCCTGCTTATTCATATGAACTGTAAGGCTCAAAGATACATAAAACAATCCTATTTAAATTAATTTTATTATCTTTGTACCGATTTTGCCCTAAATTTTATACATCTAAAAAATGAGCGAACCCAAAAGAGTTTTATATGTAAGTTCCGAGATCTTTCCATTCCTGCCGGAATCGGAAATTGCTCTGGTTGGCAGATATCTGCCGCAGGGAATTCAGGAAAGCGGTTATGAAATTCGTTCTTTTATGCCTAGGTTCGGGTGTATCAAGGAGAGACGCAATCAACTTCACGAGGTCATTCGATTATCGGGAATGAATATTATTATCAATGATATTGACAGACCTCTCATTATTAAAGTTTCTTCAATATCGGCAGCAAGAATGCAGGTTTATTTTATTGATAACGAAGATTACTTCTATCGGAAGGAGATATATACAGACGATTCAGGTAAATACTTTAGCGACAATGACGAGAGGGCAATCTTTTTTGCGAAAGGTGTATTAGAGACAGTTAAAAAACTCAGGTGGAAACCTGATATAATTCATTGTCAGGGGTGGATTTCTCACTTTCTTCCACTCTTTTTAAAGAAAGTGTATCACGAAGATCCTATTTTCACTGACAGTAAAGTAGTTATATCACTTTACAATGATTGTACGGATTTAGTTTTCAATGAACAAATTAAGTCAAAGGTTCTGGCCCCCGGAATCAAAAACAAAGATATTGACATACTCGAAACTCCCAATGGCATAAATCTTGCTAAACTAGCAATTCAGTATGCCGACGGAATAATTTTCGATACTGAGAAAACAGAACCTGAAATTACAAATTATATCACAAATTTGTCTCTGCCTGTTCTTTCTAACGTAAAAATATCCGAAGACATGGCTTACATTAAAGAATACAAGCAGTTTTATGATCAAATTCTCGGCTAAGATGACAAATAGGAAGAGGCATTTCGCTTTGTGGATTACAACATTTTCAATTTTTGCGGCAGTTTCATGTATTGATATCGACAAATCATTAGGTTCCGGGATGATTCCTTCGGACTATGATTTGACTTTGAAAAAAACTGAATTCAGCCTTCCGATTGAGATGAAAATGGCAGACTCATTGCAAACAATATTTTCTGGAAATCTTATATTCGGATCATATAAGGATCCTTTATTCGGAGAAGTTTCGGCAGCTACCGCTTTCAGCCTGGTACCTTCTGTCACCGATAATGATTTTGGTGACAGCCCTGTTGTGAATTCTCTAAAGATGTATATTGCTGTAAGCAGTAAATCATACATTAATAATTCCGAGGCATCAATTCCTCAGAACGTCTATATATACAGACTTCTTAAGGATTTGGACACTCTTAAACCATACAATTGCTCCTATTCTTTTGCAGATGTTGATCCCGTTCCGATAAACGAGAACACGGTTTACTTAGGAGGGGACAGTATTGTATGTAAAATTAAGAATTCATACGCAAACGAACTTTTATCGGCTACTCAGGAAGAGAGGGACAGTGCCGATATTTTCCTTAAAAGATTTAAAGGATTCTATATTTCTACAAATCCTCTGCCCGGATCATTATCGGGAGGGCGCTTTAATCTTATTGCAGCCAGTGATGTTTATATGTTGATTAACTATAGACATATAAGTTCTGCTGACGATATTGACAAGGATAGTGTCATTAGTTATTATACCGATACTGAACGACCTTATTTAAATGTTTTCAAGCACTCTTCACAAAATTATGTAACAAACCTCCCAACTCAAAAACTATATGTTGAGGGTTTGGCAGGAGTTAAACCATATATTGATTTCACAAAAGTTAAGAGTAATTTCGACGATTGGGCTGCCGGACAAAATGTTGATTTAAAAAAGATTGTTATTTCTAAGGCAGAAATCGTATTACCGTTCGAATTTCCGGCTGATTACACTACAATGAATCAATACCCTGCTTCACTTTTCTTATCTACTAAAGTGTTGGATACTAGAAATCATCTAAGGTATTATCAACCAATTTCCGATATTTATATTGACGGCAGCGATGGTGCAATCAACAGAGTTAACTATGAGTACAGAATGAATGTTACAACTTATATTCAAAAATTATTGAATGGTACACATACCGATCCATATTACTTAAAGGCATGGATATTCCCTGTATATTCTCAAACAAACTCTTATTCAAGCAGTACATCTTATTATGTCGAAACTTCGGCATATTACAGAGGTATTCTAAACGGAAATCTGGCTGCAAGAGCGCCAAAATTAGTTATGACATATTCTATCCTCAAATAATTGAGAACAATTATTTGATTGATTAAAATCATAATAAACGACAATAAAACCGCCAGAAACTAACTTTTTGGCGGTTTTTTATTCCCCGTCGCACGGTGGAGAGGATTCTCCGTGCT
>CAZOOH010000148.1:0-5521 GCA_964581375.1 uncultured Muribaculaceae bacterium | reverse complement strand
GACCTGAAAGAGAAATTACTTTTAGAAACATTCAACTTCATCGTAAATAACTTAAAATAAAATAATAAATTTAAATTATGAAAGTAAAAGGACTAAGATGGGTCGTGCTGGGTATGATAATGTTAGTTTCAATAATTAACTATCTTGACCGAGGCACTTTAAGCTATATGTGGGTAGCAAATAAAAAAATTGAATATCCTGCCGAAAAAGTTCTTAAAGACTCCTTGGCAAATACTTTCATTATATCTGCCGAAGACGGTTCTACCTTTACCGCTCCCCATGACAGAGTAAAAGAACTTGAAAATGGTAATTATCAGGTTACTAAAGTTGGTGGTCTTGCTGTAGAGTTAGGAATTGTCGAATCAAATCTGCCCGAAGCAGAGTTTAAAGTTCAAACTAAAAAAATTCTTGCCTCAATAACTATCTTCTTTATGATAGCATATGGATTAAGCCAAATGTTTTCCGGGAAATTATACGATAAAATCGGAACAAGAAAGGGATTTGCTTTATCTGCAATAATATGGGGGGCTGCAGACGCACTTACGTTTATGGCTTCGGGTATAAAATCGCTTACAGGATTCAGATTTATGTTGGGATTAGGAGAAGCAGGGCCTTGGCCGGGAGTAACAAAATCGAATGCAGAGTGGTTTCCGACAAAAGAGAGAGCATTCGGACAAGGATTATTTAATGCTTCCACTTCAGTTGGTGCAATTCTTGCTCCGATTGTAATTGGATTTCTATTTCTTTCTCTCGGATGGAAACTGACTTTCGTAACAGTCGGCTCTTTGGCCGTTTTGTGGATAATTCCGTGGTTGATAATAAACAAAAAAGGACCTAAAGAACACCCTTGGATAACCGATAAGGAGAAAGAATATATTCTTTCTGGACAACCCGAAGCACAAACAACGGCACCTGCAAAAGGTAAGAGTTGGGGAGAGTTACTTACTAAAAGGAAAAATTATGCTCTGATTGTTGGCAGATTTTTTATTGACCCGATTTGGTGGATGTTTGTTACTTTTATCCCTATATACCTTATTGAACAATATAATCTTGATATTAAAGAGGTTGCCTTTAGTGCATGGGTACCTTATGTTGGAGCTGCGTTTGGTGCATTTTCAGGTGGATGGTTTTCAGGGTTTTTACAGAAAAGAGGTAAATCTCTAAACTTTTCAAGAAAAAGTGCACTCGTTCTGGGAGCAATTCTGGCAATGCCGGGAATAATCGGAGCAACCATGGCTACTACAGCTGCAACTGCTGTAATTATGATGGCAGTAATTCTTTTTGGATACCAGTTCTATTGCTCAAACATACAAACATTGGCTTCCGATTTTCACTACGGCAAAACGGTAGGTTCATTAGCCGGCTTGGGAGGAGCTGCCGCTGTAATGGGAACAATCATAGCTATGTTTGCTGTTCCTTTAATTACGAAGGTATCTTGGGTTCCTTTCTTTATCTTGGGGGGTATGTTGTTTCCGATATCTCTCGTATCGGTATTCATTTTAGGGGGAAAGATTCAAAATATCGATTTAGATAACAAAGAATAGAAGAGAATATGAGTAAAGTAATTACATTTGGAGAGATTATGCTCCGTTTATCTACACCGGGGTTTGAGCGGTTCAAACAAGCAAAATCATTCAATGCAACCTTTGGAGGTGGCGAAGCCAATGTGGCTGTATCACTGGCAAACTATGGAATCGATTCAGAATTTATTACAAGGCTGCCTAATAACGATTTAGCAGATTCTTGCATTTCTGAACTCTGTAAATATGGAGTCAAAACTTCAAACATAATCAGAGGCGGTGAGAGACTAGGAATATATTTTCTCGAAACAGGTGCTGTTGCAAGACCATCAAAAGTAGTTTATGACAGAGCACACTCTTCAATAAGTACAATAGAACCAAAAGAGATAAATTGGAATGAGGTTCTAAAAGATGCCGACTGGTTTCATTGGACTGGAATCACACCCGCTCTCTCACAAGCTGCCGCAGATGCTACTCTCAATGCCGTAAAAACTGCCAATAAATTAGGTGTAAAAGTCTCTTGCGACCTCAACTATCGGAAGAATCTTTGGAAATATGGTAAAACTCCTGCCGAGATTATGCCCGCTTTAGTTGAATGTTGCGATATTATATTGGGAAACGAAGAAGATGCCGAAAAAGTATTTGGAATAAAACCTCTTAATTTCAACGTTAATGATACCGGTGGACATATAGAATCTGCCACATTTCGTTCGGTTTGTGAGCAGATAATGATTAAGTTCCCACGTGCAAAAAAGGTAATAATTACACTTCGCGGGTCAATTAACGCAAATCATAACACTTGGGCCGGAGTACTATTTGACGGACTTACTTTATATGAGTCCAAATCGTATGATATTACACACATTGTTGACAGAGTCGGAGGCGGCGACTCTTTTATGGGAGGATTGATTTACGGATTACTTACTTTTAAGGGGGACGACAGTAAAGCACTAGAATTTGCAGTTGCAGCTTCTTGCCTGAAACACACAATTTTCGGTGATTTTAACTTAGTCTCTACTGAAGAAGTTTTAAATTTAATGAAAGGAGACGGCTCAGGAAGAGTCGTTCGTTAAAATTATGGCAAAATTCTCAAAAATTCAGACTATTACAGCGATGAAAACGACAGGAATAGTTCCTGTGTTTTATCACAACGATCCAGAAATTGCAAAAGAAGTATTACTTGCCTGTTATAAAGGTGGAATCAGAGCTTTTGAATTTACAAACAGAGGTGACTTTGCTCATGAGGTATTTACAAATTTAATAAAATATGCGGCTAAAGAGTGCCCCGAAATGATACTTGGTGCAGGATCCATTGTTGACGCACCAACTGCCGCACTTTACATTCAATTGGGAGCAAATTTTGTTGTTGGTCCGCTCTTTAATCCGGAAATATCTAAATTGTGTAACAGAAGACTCATCCCTTATTCACCCGGTTGCGGAACAGTTTCCGAAATAGGATTTGCTCAAGAAGCAGGATGCGATATATGCAAAGTATTTCCTGCAGGTACTGTCGGTGGTCCCGCATTTATCAAATCGGTTCTAGCCCCTATGCCATGGTCTATGTTAATGGTTACCGGAGGTGTAGAACCAACAGAAGAAAATCTAAAGGATTGGATTCAGTCCGGAGTGACCTGTGTAGGTATGGGATCAAATCTATTTCCCTCAAATATAATTAAGAACAGAGATTGGGACCAAATTACAAAACTTAGCCAATACTGTCTTGAAATAACAGCTAAATATCGATAACTCTATTTTTGAGCAACATACGGAATCCTGTTTATTGAATCTTTATATTTAGCAAACAGGATTTTTGCTGTTTCAATGCTGTTACCATCCGGTTCACATTTAAATGTTCCCACTCTTTCCCTCCACCATCTGCCCTCAAAAGCAACAATTTTTGATTTATACGAAGCTTCATTAAACTCTCTCTTTTCGGCAAGAGCATTTCGAGACTCCTCAAAAAACAGTCTCCACCTCTCAGCATAAAAAGAGGAAACCAATCCCGCCCACGTACGATTTGCATAATCGCTCAACTGACCACCCTCTACACCCCAGGATGTGAGAATATTCCTTGCGTTAATCTCATAATAATCGGCCTCCTCCTCATTTATGCCCATTTTACGTGCATCAGCAATCCACTTACCCAAAAGGAAAGTAGAATTAGAGGCAAGCAATTTGTCGATATCTGCAAGTAATTCAGTCATACTATTCTCAATCTCCGCCACACTCTCCAAATTACCCTCTTTTACGGCAGATAAATATTTCTTCCAAAGATTGTCGAAATGGTTGCAAAGCACCTGACGACCGATGTTAACAACATCAAAAGCATAACTGTCCCGATTTTTTTGTAGAGAATTCAGCATCAGGCCCCAGGCTTTAAGCAACTCTCTGTTGTCGTAAGCAAATCCGGTTTTTGCATATCTTTCGGCCTTTCCGAGAGTTGGCCTGGCATTGGTCCAATTGCAATGGCCTGTTTTAGATGTAATCTTATAGGCATTGTCATTAATTAAATTCCAGGCATTCGTAACCGATGAGTCAGATATACCTGCACGTCTTGAAGCCCAGGCTTCAATCCATCTCTTATTGTCAATCTTAAAGTTCCACGCTTTATCAAATACAAATTCATACATTAACGGATTACAATCGAACCCCTCCAGAGTAGAACCCAATCCCCAGAAATTAGATCCCCCGTTCGCAATTGTATTGTCAATTCTCTTACCAACCTCATCAAGGTCGCCCGCAAGCATCGTATTCCCGCCGAAATTTCCCAAATAACACCAAATATAAGGTTGCCCGAAAAATTTATCGGTCATCTTCCAAACCTCAGTCCTCTCACAAAAATAGTCAAGCAAAATCATTTTATCTTGCGGAACAGCCTTCACAAATGCCTCAATCCTCGGATTGGTCCAATCCTTACGCTGATAATAATAGAGCCAACTCATCTGCAACCAAACCGCCTTAGGGTCAACAGCTTTCAAAGTTTCAAAAATAGTCCCCGAAACTCTTCCCAAATATTCAGGCTCCCAACTTGGCGGTACAATCTCATTAAAAGGATCAATCCCATATATATGATCACTCCCGTACAAACGTGTCTGCTCATCGAGAAAATCCTTTTGAATAGTCTTGAATAAAGGATCCATCGGATCAAGAAAACTGCTTCTGTATGTAGAATCAAACCCTCCCCACTGGCTGAGTTTACTGATTTTTGCCTGAGGATAAATCTGCTTAAGCTCATAAGGAACATGGCCCGAAAACGCAGGAAGTACAGGGGTCATATTAAGCTCCCTCTCCCTTGCCACAATCATTTTTTGCAACTCCTCCTGATTCTGCAACCAGGAAACAGGAAGAGGACCCTGCCAGTAATCAATGTTCAACATTCTGTGCCATGGCAAGTGAGCCGGCCCCGTAAAGTAACTCCTGATTTGAGAATCGTTCAGACCAAGCTTTTTCCACACTTTGTACCAAACAGACTCCTGCCCCGTAATGGCAAGAGGCATATTGACCCCGTTCAAAGCCATCCAGTCAATAAAACGCTCCCAGTCAGGCCATTGCCACCAAGGCATTGTGTATCCGAAGGTACAATAATTCAAAAAGAAACGGTTCTTACAAACAGAGTTGACAACCACCTTTTCATTTACCGCAGGCAGATTATCGGGCAATTGAACCTTTTCGCTAACATACCAACTTACCGAAGTTTTACAGTAATAGCGCAGATAGTGATTCAATGCTACCGCCATACTGTTTGCACTGTTAGCCACAACCGAAATCTTCCCGCCTTCAAGAGAAACCAGTTCAAAATAGTCAGAGCCGTCATTAGATTTTTTCTCATTCAAAATAAAGTAAGAACTCCTCTCTCCCAGAATTCTTTCATAAAGAGCTCTGGCAGCTTTATTCTCCGCATTTACTGAGAGAGGTAAGATTAAAATTAGCGAAAGGATGAGTCCCCTGAAAAGTTTTGAAGCCTTCATTTTCGGTTACAGTTAAGTTTACAAATTATAAAA
>CAZOOH010000147.1:0-5568 GCA_964581375.1 uncultured Muribaculaceae bacterium | reverse complement strand
GATTCTCCGTGCTGATACAAGTAAATGGAAGCAATAAAAAAAGGCTGACCAATTATATTTTGGTCAGCCTCCTTTTTCTTTTTGGGTTGGTTTTAGTTAACCTTCTTGAAAATGACGCATGAATTATGGCCTCCGAAGCCAAATGTGTTATTCATAGCGACATTAACCTCTCTTTTTTGTGCTTTGTTGAGAGTCAAATTTAAGTTATAATCAATTTCAGGGTCTTCATTTTTGAAGTTTATTGTTGGAGGAACAATGCCTGAGCACACTGCATGAACACATGCAAGAGCTTCTGCGGCGCCTGCTGCTCCAAGTAAATGTCCTGTCATCGATTTTGTTGAGCTGATATTGAGTTTAAATGCATGATCTCCAAAAATAGATTTAACAGCTTTTAATTCCGCAATATCTCCAAGTGGCGTAGATGTCCCGTGTACATTGATATAGTCTACATCTTCCGGTTTAAGGTTAGCATCTTCCAGCGCGAATTTCATCACATTGATAGCACCGAGTCCTTCGGGATGCGGAGCAGTTATGTGGTGTGCATCGGCTGTCATACCCGACCCTGCAACCTCACAGTAAATTTTAGCACCTCTTGCAACTGCGTGCTCATACTCTTCAAAAACGAGTATTGCCGAACCTTCTCCCATAACAAAACCATCTCTGGTTTTATCGAATGGACGTGAAGCTGTCATATACTCATCGTTGTTTGTAGAGAGCGCCTGCGAAGCATTAAAACCTCCTATGCTTGGAATTGTAATACCTGCTTCTGAACCACCTGTAACGATGACATCTGCCTTTCCAAGACGAATGTAGGTAAGTGCATCACACATCGCGTGTGAAGATGATGCACAAGCTGAAACAGTAGCAAAATTAGGACCTCTGAACCCATATTTAATAGATATGTGTCCCGGGGCGATGTCGGGGATCATCTTAGGAATAAGGAATGGATTAAAGCGAGGAATTTTGCCTCCCTCGATATAATCCACTACTTCGTTGTACAAAGTATCTATTCCTCCGATTCCCGATCCGAGAATAACACCGACTCTGTCTTTGTTTACTTTTTCCAAATCCATCGCACTGTCTGTAATGGCCTCGTTAGCGGCAGCCAGTGCATATTGTGAAAAAAGATCCAGACGGCGGGCCTCTTTTCTGTCGAGACCAAAGTTCTCGGGATTAAAGTCCTTTATTTCACAAGCAAATTTCGTCTTAAAAAGGGTCGTGTCAAAACGGGATATAAGCGACGCACCACTCTTTCCTTCGTCAAGATTATTAAAATACTCTTGGACGTTGTTTCCGAGCGGATTTACGGTACCAATACCAGTTACAACTACTCTTTTCAATTGCATAAGCTTGTGTTTTTTAATTATTTTGCGTTGTTCTCAATGTAAGTGATAGCCTCTCCTACAGTAGAAATTTTTTCTGCTGCATCATCAGGAATGGTTATACCAAACGCCTTCTCGAATTCCATAATAAGTTCTACTGTGTCAAGTGAATCGGCACCTAAGTCATTTGTAAAACTTGCATTAGGAGTTACCTCTGATTCGTCAACGCCTAATTTGTCAACGATAATGGCTTTAACCTTTGCTGTAATATCTGCCATGGTTTTTAATTAATTTGGTTAATAAATTGTGTTAGTTTTCAAATAGGCCGCAAAGTAAAACAAAAAAATCGGAAAAATGAAATTGTAGAATAGTGAAACATCATATATTTGATATATAACACCTAAGGTAGCATGGTGTAAATATTTCTTTTTCACCGACTAATCTATTTTTTATTACTTTTGCGAAATATTTACATCTATGACTAACATAAATCTTGCCATATTTGCCAGTGGGTCGGGAAGCAACGCACAAAATATCGTCAATTATTTTGCTGATAATAAGCATATTCATGTAAAGGCACTTCTATGTAACAATCAAAATGCTTTCGTTTTAAAGAGGCTTGAAGGGAGTGGTTTGCAGATGCTTGTTTTTTTGAAAAATGAATTTTCGGACTCAGAAAAAATTATTGATTTTTTATCAAAAAATGAGATTGATGTCTTGATTTTGGCCGGGTTTCTTTTAAAAGTACCGAAATATTTAATTGACCAATATCAAGGAAGGATTATTAATATTCACCCGGCACTACTCCCAAAATACGGAGGGAAAGGGATGTATGGCATGAATGTTCACTCTGCGGTAATTGCTGCGGGAGAGAGTAAATCGGGAATTACAATTCATCTTGTCGACGAAATTTACGATAACGGAAAAATTTTATTTCAAGCGGAGTGTTGTATAGAAAAGGGTGAAACTCCGGAAACTCTTGCCTCAAAAATTCATGAACTCGAGCAAAAACATTTTCCTCAAATTATTGAGGATTATATTTTGAGTTTGTAATGATGGCATATAACAACTCAACAGCCGGTAGAATTATTTCTTCATTAAACTGGTAATCAGGCTGGTGAATATCGGCACCCGGGCCGTTGCCTATGTCGAAAAAGAGGGTGCGGGAAATTTGTGAAAAGTGGGAGAAATCGTCACTTCCGCGAGTCGGCGTTTCGGGATAAATAATTTTTAATGAATGCTCATTCGCAACTGATTCGAGTATTTGTGTAAGTTCGGGATCATTTACGGTAGCCGGGAAATAGTCGTGCAGATTTACTCCGAGCTCAATTCCATATTTAATAGAGAGGTTGTTTGCTCTCTCGGTTATTTTGTTTTGAAAATCCTGAAGATTTAGGTCTTGGTTAGCTCTAAGGGTGAGCCTTAACTCGCCGTAGCCCGGTGTTACTCCGAAATTTTTCTCCCCTAACACAATATTTACAACAGTACCGAGTTTAAATTCAGAAGCCGGCAGTTCTTGATTATTTAACTCATTTAAGAGTTCTGTGAGTTCCATAATTACTTTTAAAGGAGATTTTGCTTTATCGGGATATGCGGCGTGGGAATCTTTTCCTTTAAAAATAAACTCTACTCCTACAGATGCTGGGGCGTATGTTCCTCTGTGAATGACAATTGAATTGGAAGGATAATTCGGATTATTATGTAATGCGAAACTGTCGTCGAAACTAATATTTAATTTTTTGATATCTTTTACCATTAGCGCTGCTCCCTCTCCGTTCTCCTCTGCGGGCTGGAAAAGCAGATAGGCTATTCCGGGAAAATCGCGTTGGGAGAGGCGGGATGCTAATGCAATCAGGATAGTCATGTGTCCGTCGTGACCACACAGATGCTGCGGGCCGCCGGGGCCGGGAACTGCGTCGAGCTCGCACCTGAACATTTTGGAACGCCCCGGCCGCTTCCCTGTAAAGCGTGCAACAATTCCGAATCCTCCTATATTAGAAAAAATTTTATCGGGATTAAATTGTTTGAGTAAACTCAATACCAACTCAGATGTCATCTTTTCATTATGAGCTGACTCAGGAACTGAATGAAGTTTTTTCCTGATTTCACTTACTTCGTTTTTATTCATTTGGAACAACTTTTTTTCAAATATACCTCAAATTTAATTAAAATTGCGACTTTTAAGAGCTTCAAATTTGGAGCAAATTGTATTTATCTAATTGAAATTATGAAGTTTACTATTATTCTTTCTTTTGCTCTGCTTTTCAATCTTTTATTAACTGCACAACCAACACAGAGAAAGACAGACACTCTCACAATTACTTTAAATGATTTAGTAATCAGCTCAGAGAAAAACGGAACATTCAGACCACTTGTAAGAGTAGTAGCTGTAATTGAAGCGAAAGAGATAGAGAACAAGGCTGTAAATAATCTGCCTGATCTTTTTCGCTATATTCAAGGTATTGACTACAAAACTCGTGGAAGTGAAGGAGTACAGGGCGATGTAAATCTCCTGGGAGGCACATTTGATCAAACGATGATTATGATTAACGGGATTAATGTTACTGACCCGCAAACCGGACATCATTCGATGAATATTCCTGTTGAGATTAATCAAATTGAGCGGATTGAAGTTTTACAAGGTCCCGGAGCATGGTCGGCCGGAACTATGGCGTATTCTGGGGCTATAAATATTATTACCAAAGAGGTTGCCGGAAACAGTGCAGATATAATTATGAGCGGAGGGAGTTATGGTTATTTTAAAGGAGGAGCATCTGCCTGTGTTAAAAAGAAAATAAAGGGCTGGAGTGTTGAAGGAATCTACGGAGGTGCTTACTCGAGAAGCGACGGTTTTGCCGAGAATACCGATTTTGAAATTGGAAATATTTATGCAAACGTCAGATTTACTGACCACTCCAAGCGTAATACATTTTTTATTCAAAGCGGTGTGCAAAACAAATCTTATGGAGCAAACAGTTTCTATACTTTCACCTATCCGGAGCAATATGAAAAAGTTAGAACAAACTTCTCTTCATTACAGTATCTGCACACATCGGGAAATTGGCAGATTTCGGCTTCTGTATACCAAAGGAGGCTTTATGACAAGTTTGAACTCTTCAGAAACGAAGCTCCTCTGTGGTACACTGGACACAATTATCACAGAAACGATATTTACGGGGCTGAGTTTCAGGCAGGATACAAAATTAAACACGGTGGAACACTCATTGCAGGATCAGAAATAAGGGCAGAAAATATTCTCAGCAATGTTCTCGGAGATTTAACGGATAACTGGGAAAAAGTACCGGGAGAAGATGGAGCGGTTTACACTAAAAGTAAGGGGAGATACACTCCCTCTCTCTTCGTCAAGCACCTTATACAATTCGAAAAATGGAGACTGTCAACAGGTATATCTGCCTCTGACAGTTTTAACGAATCCGATTTTAAAGGTGCATACGGAGCAGGTATTTACGGAGGAATAGCAGCTGCATATAATTTTACTCCAAATTTTGAAATAAACTTTTGGGCAAACAACTCTTACCGTAACCCTACATTTACCGATCTTTATTATAAGAGTCCTTCACAATCGGGAAATTTGAATTTAAAACCCGAAAAAGCGATAAGTGTTCAAGCAGGTTTAAGATACTTCAAAGCAAACACAAGATTTTATTTCTCGTGGTTTTTCCGTAAAGGATCCAGAATAATAGACTGGGTGCGAGAATCGGGCTCCGAGCAATGGCAGGCATCCAATTTAACAAACGTAAACTCAACCGGATTCGAATTAAGCTATTTGAAATCTTTCCAAAACAGTATAATTACAAATGCCGGATTATCTTATGGTTACCTTTATGTAGTAAAGAGCTCCGGTGATTTCCACTCACTATATGCAACCGATTATCTCAAACATAAAGCTACACTTAGTGTTTCACACAAGGTTACAAACAGAATTTCGGCAGATTGGAATTTGCTTTATCAGGAAAGAGCAGGAACATACCTTGACCTCTCTATGATTGAGAGGGACTATAAACCGTTTGCACTTCTAAATGTCAAACTACAATGGAAAATCGAAAAAATGAAGATTTTTCTTGATATTTCTAACTTAACCGGGAAAAAATATTTCGATTTAGGAAATTTAACTCAACCGGGCAGATGGATTAAAAGCGGAATAATTTTAAATTTGTAAAAATCAAAAAAACAAAATATGAAAAAACAAATCATTTCAATTATGGCAATTACCGCAATTATGGCC
>CAZOOH010000146.1:2481-5581 GCA_964581375.1 uncultured Muribaculaceae bacterium | reverse complement strand
ACCTTTTGGAAGCCATAAAGGCAGACCCTGACCCACTCTTTGAGAAAACGCAAAAAGTTCCAGCTCCTTACCCACCTTTCGGTGATCTCTCTTCTTCGCCTCCTCTAACAACACCAGATACTCATCCAGCAGTTTCTTTTGAGGAAAAGTGACACCATATATACGAGTAAGCATTTTGTTCTTTTCGTCACCTCTCCAATACGCACCGGCAATTGCAGTAAGTTTTACCGCTTTTATGACAGATGTATTCATCAGGTGAGGTCCGCGACACAAATCGGTGAAAGAACCATTGGTGTAAAAAGTAATGGTTACATCTTCGAGATCTTTAATCAATTCGCATTTATACTCATCACCCTTTTGAGTATATGTGCGCATAGCTTCATCCTTGCTAACCTCTTTTCTTACGAAAGATTGATTTTCGCGTGCAAGTTCAAGCATTTTATTTTCAATTGCAGCTAACTCCGATTCGGTAATAGATTTACTTCCCAAGTCCACATCATAATAAAAACCTGTTTCGATAGCAGGACCAATACCGAATTTAATTCCCGGATAAAGCAACTCCAACGCTTCGGCCATCAGGTGTGACGATGAGTGCCAAAATGTGCTCTTTGCTTGTTGATCTTCCCATTTATGAAGTTTTATTGAAGCATCCGTCAGAATTGGCCTGTCGAGTTCATATATTTGTGAATTAACTGTTGCCGCAAGTACTTCTGACGCCAATCTCGGGCTGATGCTCATTGCAATCTCATACGCAGATGTTCCCTCATTGTATGTTCGCACTCCTCCATCCGGAAATGTAATATTTATCATATATCTCTATTTTTTGAAAACAGTGCAAAGTTAATGATTTTTTTGGAATGATTATTTTGCCGAAATTATAATAATTGCTACTTTTGAGTGATTTAATCACTATCAATCACCAAGAAATGAATAATAAAAAATGGAATGTAGCAGCAGTTAACGGACTGATGTTATCTTTAATCACAATTCTTTACACCCTCATTAACAGCGCTTTTTCTCCGGGTAAAGCTGTACTGATTGTTTTATGGATTATAAAATTGGCTGCAACTCTTTGGTTGCTACTCTATTTTGTGAAAGAGTACAACAAAGATCAAGAGGTATTTACCTACAAACAAGGTTTTAATTTTGCCTTTATTGTCTCTTTTCTATCTGCAGTTTTTGTTGCAGGTTACTTCTTCCTTCACTATGCTCTTATTTTCCCCGGCGATGTCGATAAAATTGCCGACACCATCAATCAGGCGATGGCTGCACAAAGTTCAGGAGATACATCAATTGCCGACAAAATTATTGCTTATTTCCCTCATATTATGTTTATTTCCAATCTGATTTATCTCACAATATTCGGATTAATAGCATCTGCCATAATAGCTAACTACACAAAAAAAGGCGATGTATTCACTCAAGATAAATTGTAAATGAAAGAAGATAAAGGCTTAAATGTTTCTATTGTCACCGCGCTTTATAATGAAGAGGAGTCACTTCAGGAGTTACTGAGTTGGATTGATTCTACGCTCAACAGTGCTCAACTTAAATATGAAGTCATACTTGTTGACGACGGCAGTACCGATTCCTCTTGGAACGTAATAACCGAATTATCAAAGATATATCCCGTAAAGGCTGTGAGATTCAGAAGAAATTACGGTAAATCGGCAGCGCTCTATTGCGGCTTTGAACTGGCAGCGGGTCAGGTAGTAATAACTATGGATGCCGACCTCCAGGATAGTCCGGAAGAGATTCCTGAACTTTACAGTATGATTCAGGATAAAGGTTTTGACCTTGTCTCAGGTTGGAAAAAGAAACGTTTTGACGACAAACTTACCAAAAATATACCTTCAAAAATATATAACGCTGCTGCCAGAAAGGTAACCGGAATAAAACTGCACGATATGAACTGCGGTCTCAAAGCTTATCGTAAAGAGGTTGTCAAAAACATTGAGGTATATGGCGAGATGCACCGATACATTCCATATTTGGCTAAGGTTGCAGGGTTCTCTAATATTGGAGAAAAAGTTGTTGTTCACCGGGCAAGAAAATACGGAAAGAGCAAATTTGGATTAAACAGATTTATCAATGGCTTCCTTGATTTAATTTCGCTTTGGTTTCTGGCAAAGTTCGGCAAAAAACCAATGCACTTTTTTGGGCTTGCAGGTACTTTATCCTTCATAATTGGGGCAGTAACATCGGGTTACATAATAATCGATAAGTTGATTGCGCAGGCAAACGGATTGGTTTACAGGCCGGTAACCAGCCAACCACTTTTTTATATTGCTTTAGTGGCATTAATAATTGGAATGCAACTCTTTCTCTCAGGTTTTATTGCAGAATTAGTGAGCAGGAACAGCAGTGAAAGAAATATTTACAAAATTCGTGAAAAAATATAAAATTTCTTTACATTTGTTTATAATCGAAACTTAATATACATACATATGATTAAAACATTACTATTTCCAAGTGTTTATGAGGCTACGTTGAGAGATTATTCGACAAGAAATGACTCTATCCTGGGTTTTTCAAAAATCAAGATGGATGGAGTTGACTATATTGTCGGCCTTCAGGCATTTACCGAAGGGGTATCTCCGCACAAGTCAATAAATGCTTCTCCGGCTGATCCCGATTACAAGTTAATTAGTCAGTCTGCGTTAGTTTTAGCTTTAAATGAAAGTGCAAAAGCTTCAAAATCTTCTGTATTTCCAAAACTTGCAATTACAACCGGATTCCCGTTTGCAACTTTCCAGTACAATAAAGATGAGGCTGTTGAATATTTCAAATCGGACAAAATCATTACTTATTACAAAGCCGATGAGTCGGGTAATATGATTACCGAGCAGACTCTTGTACCTGTCGCTTCAGTTAATGTAATGCCTGAGATTCTCGGTTGTGATTATGCTATACGTAAAGGAGAGAATCCTTCTCAGGAAAATTACATCATAATAAGCCTTGGATATGGTACTACTGAAGGCGTGGTAAGTACTCCGGAGGGTGTTTTAAATCGTTCACTGTTTAGTGTTCACGGAATTAATTATGCTGTAAATGTATTTGCACAAGAGGTATACAAACATTCATACTTAAGACTTAAAAC
>CAZOOH010000146.1:0-2381 GCA_964581375.1 uncultured Muribaculaceae bacterium | reverse complement strand
ACAATTCAGCCTCAGCCGGAAAAGTGTGCTTCAATCGGTTATGCCCTTTTCTCTAAGAATCACACATTCCAGGAGTCAAATAAAGATTCACTATCTTACCATCAAGACCGCGACAATATCGCATGTGTAGGTATTGATATCGGAAACGCAAATACCTGTGTATCTGTAATTTTCAACAATCATTCAGTTGACAATTCAGGTTTGTAGGAAGGGACAGGAAACTGGAGACTTGGGACTTGGGGATAGTTATTAGTTATTAGTGACTAGTTACTAGTCACCAGTCACCAGTTACCAGTAAAAAAAAAAGGTTGCAATATTTGCAACCCTTTTTTTTACTAAAATTCTTTACGACAATTTGACCTTCAACTCTTCAAAAGTAGCCTCGTCGATTATTTTACAAGATCCGTTAAAAATTCCTCCCTCTTCGATGAAGATTTTTTCGCAACCGATATTGCCGGTAATGGTTCCCGTCTTTTTGAGTCCGAATGCCTCCTTAACAACCAGCTTACCCTCCATCAGACCCCAAATGTCACAACTGCGGCAAATAACATCGCCATACAATTTTGCAGATTCACCGATTACCAATTTACCGGAGGTAACCAGCCTCCCTTCAAAATAACCATCAAGCCTTATATCGCTGGAAGAGATAAGATTGCCCTTGATTTCGGTTCCTGCCGAAATTCTGTTTACTTCATAGACTTGTGTAATAATTTCGCTCTTTGCCATACTCTTAAATATGAATTGCCTCTCCGTGTATAGCAGATGCTGCCTCTAAAAGCGCTTCACTCATTGTCGGATGAGGATGTATTGTATTAATTATATCTTTCGCCGTTACTCCCAAATTCCTTGCCATAACTACCCCCGAAATCATCTCGGTAACATTTGCCCCAATAAGGTGTACTCCCAGAATTTTATCGGTTTTAGAGTCGGCAATTACCTTTACGAAACCGTCCCTCTCTCCCGCTGCAGTAGCCTTACCTGAGGCTGTAAACGGGAATTTCCCCACAACATATTCCAAACCTGCCTCTTTTGCCTTTTTTTCGGTTAATCCAACCGAAGCCACTTCGGGCGAAGTGTAAATACAAGAAGGAATATTATCGTAATTTATAGGTTCCGGACTCATTCCTGCAATTGCCTCAACACATTTAATTGCTTCGGCCGACGCAACATGAGCAAGAGCAGGAGTATTGATAACATCACCTATGGCAAATATACCATTTACCGAAGTTTTGTACAAGTTATCCACAATAATTTTACCCCTCTCTACATTTATTCCACACTCTTCCAGACCAATATTTTCAATATTCGCCTTAACACCGGTTGCCGAAAGAACCACATCTGCCTCAATCTTCTCGATTCCCTTTTTAGTTTCTACGGTAACAACGACACCTTCGCCCGAAGTATCCACAGAACTTACCCCTGCCGAAGTAAGAACCTTAATGCCCGCTTTTCGGAACGAACGGCTCAATTGTGCCGATACATCTTCGTCCTCAAGAGGAATAATTGAATCCAGATACTCCACAAGAACAACCTCAACACCCATTGAGTTATAGAAAAAGGCAAACTCGCTGCCAATAGCACCCGACCCAATCACAACCATTTTAGCAGGCAATTTTTCCGGCACAAGAGCATTCCTGTACGAGATAATCTTTTTCCCGTCAATAGGCGCAAAAGGCAGATAATTTGGCGAAGCACCGGTTGCAATAATTATATTTTTGGCCTCAACCTCAATTACAGAGCCATCGTTTGCAGTAACACTCACTACACCCGGTTCCTTGATTTTTGCACTGCCCTGAATAATCTCAATTTTACTCTTTTTAAGCAAAAACTCAACCCCGCGGCTCATAGAATTTGCCACAGCACGACTTCTGGCCACAACAGCAGAGATATCTGCACTAACAGAACCCTCAATACTCAAACCATACTCCTGAGCACTCTTGGCATAATGCAAAGCCTGAGCACTTTTAAGCAAAGCCTTAGTAGGAATACAGCCCCAATTTAGGCAGATACCGCCAAGTTCCGATCTTTCGATTATTTTAACGCTCAGATTCAGCTGAGAAGCTCTGATAGCTGCCACATACCCGCCGGGACCCGACCCGATTACAACAACATCAATCTTGTCCATGGCAGTTCTTATATTTTTTACCGCTTCCGCAAGGACACGGATCATTACGCCCGACCTTCTTCTCAACATGCACAGGAGATTGGCTTTTAGGCTCGCCTGAATTACCAACCATATCACTTCTGGATGTACTCATATTAGAGTAGTCACTGTGCCTGTTCTCCTCTTGCCTCAATTGAATACTCTCCTGCTTATTTCTAATAGGAATAGTAGTCTTTAACAAGAAATTAAGAACATCTCTGTTTACCTTTTCCAAAAC
>CAZOOH010000145.1:0-5585 GCA_964581375.1 uncultured Muribaculaceae bacterium | reverse complement strand
TGCTTCTCTCTTGAAAAAGCAACTAATAAACCGCCTAAAATAAATAACAGAGAGATAATTTCATCACTAATGTTGGTCTTTGTAAAGCCTAACAAAACATCATCACTCAATAACATCGAAGAATAAATTGTAAACACTTTAATGTTATCCAGAAATTTGAATTCGCAAATTTCTGACAGGTAAAGAACACCTGCAACAGAAGCAATAATTAGAATTACCCATCCGGCTAACCTAAATTTATTAGGAAATAGAAGATTTGTTTTCATAAAATTGTAAATTTATCGATTGAATTATTTTAAAAATTATTACACTACAAATGTAATGTTTAATTTACATAAAGCAAGTATAAATTACATTTTATGAAAACAAAGAGTCATTTTTATCTGATTTTTGCGTTATTAATGCTTTCAATGTCGCCGGTTGTACTCATTTCGCAGGAGCGTTCGGCATTACTTGACAACCAAATAGCGATATTTTATCCATCAGGTTATGTTAAGGCAAATCACACCCCATCCTTTACTCTTCCGGAAAATCTCAAAGAGAAAGGGAATCTGCCATCTGCCTGGAAAACCAGAGTAGAATTTAAAAATACTTTCGGAAAGAATATGGCTTACATCGCGGTCGAAGATGGAACAGATCTATATGGAACAGGAGAGGTAACAGGCTCTTTGATCAGAAACGGTAAAAACATCAAACTTTGGAATTACGACAATTATGAGTATGCCAAAGATAACGGAATGAGATTATACCAGTCTCATCCATGGGTACTTGCCGTACGTAAAGATGGAACGGCATTCGGTGTTCTTGCAAACAATACATGGAAACAAAGTATTACTTTGGGTGACGGAATTCTCTTTGCCAGCGATGGTCCTGAATTCTCAGTAACAGTAATTGAGGGGGAGAACCCAAAGGAGGTTTTGGAAAAATTGGCACAGTTAACTGGCAAAATTGATATGCCTCCGCTGTGGAGTTTAGGTTTTCAGCAGTGCAGATGGTCTTACTATCCGGACAGCAGGGTTAAGGGAGTTGCGGATACTTTCAGAATGAAAAAAATACCCTGTGATGTAATCTGGATGGATATTCACTATATGAATGAGTACAGAATATTTACATTCTCTCCGAAATACTTTCCAAACCCGAAAGAGACAAACGAGTATCTGCACAATAAGGGGTTCAAATCTGTATGGATGATAGATCCCGGAGTGAAGGCCGAAAATGGATATTTTGTATATGACTCGGGCAGTAAGGAGGATGTATGGGTAAAAGACTCGACGGGTAAGAATTTTGTGGGTACAGTTTGGCCCGGCGACTGCGTTTTTCCCGATTTCACAAAAGAGGCAACAAATAAATGGTGGGGAGCGCTCTATAAAGATTTTATGGCAACCGGAGTTGACGGTGTCTGGAACGATATGAATGAACCATCGGTATTCAACGGTGTTGACGGCACTATGCCAAAAAACAATATCCACGAAAAAGGTTCTCATCTGCAATACCATAATGTTTACGGGATAATGATGGCAAAAGCCTCGAAAGAGGGCATTTTAAAAGCAAATCCCGAAAAAAGGCCCTTCCTGCTCACCAGAAGCAACTTTATAGGCGGCCAAAAATATGCAGCCACATGGACCGGCGATAATAAAGCCAGTTGGGAGCATTTGAGGATGTCTGTTCCTATGTCTCTTAATTTAGGACTCTCCGGACAGCCATTCAACGGACCGGATATAGGGGGTTTTGGAGAGAATACAACAAAAGAGCTCTTTACACACTGGATAGCTTTAGGGGCTTTTTATCCCTTCTCAAGAGCTCATAAAACACAAAAGAGTATCAGTCACGAACTCTGGTCATTCGGTCAGGAGACTGAAGATGTTGCAAGAGTTGCAATTGAGAGGCGTTACAGGCTACTGCCTTACTTGTACACCCTGTTTCATGAATCTTCAGTTAACGGTATGCCCGTTATGCGTCCGCTCTTCTTTGCCGATTTCAAAGACCTTAAACTGAGAAAAGAGCAACAAGCTTTTTTATTAGGAAGTGATTTGATGGTTATCCCAAAATGGGCTGAATATGTAGCAAAACCTGCCGGAAAATGGCGCACAATATCTATTGTAGGAGAGGAGAGTAAAAATGACAAATATCAGCCCGAACTCAAAATAAGACCGGGTGCAATTATCCCAATGGGCGAAATCATCCAGAATACCACTGAATATAATACGGATATTATTACTCTGATTGTTTCTTTAGATCAGAACGGTAAAGCTTCAGGGCAGATGTACGTCGACGCCGGAGAGGGATTCGGATATAAAAACGGAGAATACGCTTTACTTAATTTTGAAGCAAAAACAATAAACAACAAAGTGATTATTAGTATTGCCAAAATTGAAGGCAAATACAACGTTTCAAATAAACTTGTTAAGGTTAAGCTTGTTACCGATAAAGAAGTTCTTACGGGAGAGAGTCAATCTTTAAATACAATAGAGATAGCTCTGTAAAAAATAGTTTGCCGAAGCATTTTTAATGAGAAATTTATGAAGAATGCTCCAAAGAAGATAAAACCTAAATTCGACTGCCATTGTCATATATTTAACATTACGGCAGTCGGATGATGTCTGAGTCCGATGTTTCATGCATGACCGATAGAGAAATATTAATAAGAGTAAGGGATATTTTTAGAGATAATCCTGACATAAGAAGTCGTATTCTTTACGGTTCCGACTATTTTATGGATTTGTTCAGCAACGACTCTTTCGACAAGTATCTGCAAAATATGAAAAAGGTACTTGGAAAACAGATTTTCGAAAAAATCTCTACGACGAACCCAATGAAATTTAAAAAAAGTTGGTATAAAAAAAGAGAAGGTTAAAATTAACTTATTGGATTTTAACCAATTTTATTGTATATTTGAGAAGTTCATAGTTTGTAATTTATTATAATATGAATTCCAAATATTTTCAATCAGTTTTTGAATCGGCAAATGTTGGGAAGTCAATAACTCTTCCTTCAGGAGAAATCTTTGTCAACAAAGCGTTCTGCGACCTTTTAGGATATTCAAAAGAGGAGTTACAAAATACAAAATGGCAAGATATCACTCCCAAAGAAGAAATCGAAAAAATTAACGAATTGTTAAGTCCGCTTTTTGAGGGTAAGAAAGATGCAATTAGATTCGAGAAAAGGTACATCCATAAAAACGGTTCGTTTGTTTGGGCAGATGTCAGTATTGCATTAAAAAAAGATACCCGCAACATTCCTGAATACCTAATAACCACAGTTGTAGACATAAGTCGGCAAAAAATGGCAGAAGGAGCAATTAAAGAGAGCGAAGAACGTTACAGAAACATCCTTGAACTGGCTCCTGTAGGAATATCAATCCATCAAAACGGAGTTATTGTCTACTCAAATCCCGAAAGTCTTAAAATTTTTGGAGCAAATAATCCAAATGAACTTATAGGTCAAAATGTTACAAGAGTTATACCTAAAGAGAATCTTATAAAATTTGAGAAAAGAATAAAAGGATTGTATCAAGGTGAAGCAGGACACTACCCAATAGAAGATAAATACATTAAGCTTGACGGAACAGAAATCGATGTCGAAGTATATGCAAATTTGCTTACATGGAACAATAAACCTGCCATTCAAGGTATTATTACCGATATAACCGAAAAGAAAAAGATAAGAAAGGAGCTGGAAGATTTAAATATTCAACTAGAAGACAGAATTATCGAAAGAACATCTCAGTTAGAAGCTACTAACAAAGAGTTAGAATCTTTTTCATATTCAGTATCTCACGATTTAAGAGCACCGCTCAGACATATCAATGGTTACGTTAATCTGCTTACAGAACTATTAAAAAACAGACTTGACGAAAAAGAGCAACATTACTTCGGTACAATAACTGATGCTGCGAAACAGATGGGAGCACTTATTGACGATTTGCTCCAGTTTTCCAGAACAGGCAGGCAGATACTTCGTATAGAAAAATACGATATGAACACTATTGTTAACGAAGCACTTACCCGTTTAAGTTCAGCTGTCGAAAATAGAAATATCGAATTTGTCATTTCAAAATTACCTGTTGTTCGTTGTGATAATGCTTTAATGACTCAGGTTTGGGTTAATCTGATTGATAATGCAGTCAAGTATACCGGTAGAAAAGATAAGGCAATAATTGAAATCGGATTTGAAAGAGAAAAATCCAAATATATTTTTCACATAAAAGACAACGGTGTTGGGTTCGATATGCAATACTCTCACAAATTATTCGGGGTTTTTCAAAGGCTGCATCTGCAAACAGAATTCGAAGGCACAGGAATAGGATTGGCTAACGTTCAAAAAATTATTCTTAAACACGGCGGTAATGTCTGGGCTGCAGCTCAACCTGATTTAGGCGCAACATTCTATTTTGCAATTCCAAAATAATATTATATAACCATGATAGAACTTAAAACAATCTTACTTGTAGAGGACAATCCTCAAGACGTAGAACTTACAATTGAAGCACTCTCATCACATAAACTTGCCAATAATGTAGTTGCCGTTAACGATGGTGTAGAGGCAATGGAATATTTAAATTGTGAAGGAAAATTTATAAATAGGCCCAAAACCAATCCCGCAGTTATACTCCTTGACATTAAAATGCCCCGGATGGATAGTATTGAAGTCTTAACTGCAATCAAATCGGACAATAAACTAAAAACGATTCCGATTGTTATGCTTACATCCTCAAGAGAGGAACCGGATTTGAAAAGATGTTATGATATAGGGGTTAATGCTTATGTGGTAAAACCGGTAAACTTTAAAGAATTTATAGATGCTGTCAGCGAAATAGGTTTCTTTTGGGCACTACTGAATGAACAACCTCCAAAGATTTAATAATGGAAAAAAGTAATATTATAGTAGAACCTAAGTTGAGAGTTCTGATATTGGAAGACTCACCTCTGGATTATGAGTTGATGTGCAATCAGCTCCAGAATTCCGGTTTTGACTTGGATATTACTCATGCCGACAATCGCAAAGACTTTGAGATGGCAGTTTACGTCAATAAATTCGACATTATTTTATCTGATTTCAATTTGCCTGGATTTGATGCATTTGGGGCATTAAAATTTTGTAATCAATTTGCTCCTGAAACACCGTTTGTTTGTGTGAGCGGGTCAATTGGAGAGGAGACAGCCATTGAATTGCTTAAAATCGGAGCTGTCGATTATGTACTGAAAGACAGACCTGAGAGATTACCTTTTGCAATAAGAAGAGCTCTTGACGAAGCAAAAGAAAAATTAAATCACAAAAAAGCAGCTAAAGCACTACAGGAAAGCGAATTTCGTTTTAAACAGGTTGCCGAAGAGGCTCAGGAGTGGATTTGGGAAGTCGATAAAAACGGTCTTTATACATATTCAAGTCCGGTTGTAACGGAACTTCTTGGATATCTGCCTGCAGAAATAGTCGGTAAAAAACACTTTTTTGACTTTTTTACACCAGAATTTAAAGATTCTCTCAAAGAAGCTGCAATGAATGCCTTTGAAAGGAGAAGTACATTTAGAAATTTTCACAATCCTAACACTCACAAATCCGGACAAACTGTTATTCTTTCCACAAGC
>CAZOOH010000144.1:0-5590 GCA_964581375.1 uncultured Muribaculaceae bacterium | reverse complement strand
CATAGCGTGTAAGTGTAATTATAATCTGCAAAATTAATAAAAATCTTGTTCTTAACTTAAATTATTTATCTTTGCCAAAATTTATATAAGGACAATGGAAGCTAATAAGAAAGAACTTTTAAAAGATACCATCAAGCACATCGACATTACAAAATTTGATTCTTCTCACATAATAGATTCAATGAGAGACATGTCGTTTTCATCAAGAGATACTGCCTCTGCGGCAGATATTTTACAGCTTATGGTGAACGATACCGAATCTACAAACTGGCTTATTCTTGCTGGCAGTACAAGTGCAGGCGGATGTATGCAGGTATATGTAGATATGTTGCGCTTCAACATGATTGATGCAGTTGTTTCTACCGGTGCTTCAATTATTGACATGGATTTCTTTGAAGCTTTGGGTTACAAACACTACAAAGGGACTCAATTCATCAACGATACTCAATTGAGAAGCAACTATATCGACAGAATTTATGATACATTTATTGACGAAGAAGAGCTTCAGGCTTGCGATTCAACAATAAAAATTATTGCAGATTCTCTGGAACCGAGACCTTACTCTTCAAGAGAATTTATTCATGAAATAGGCAGATGGCTCAGTAAGAACTCAGTTAAAAAGAACTCACTTATACAAACTGCTTATGAGCTTAATATTCCGATATTCGTTCCTGCATTTTCTGATTGCAGTGCAGGTTTCGGCTTAGTAATGCACCAAGTCGAAAAAATCAAAGAGGGTAAACCATATTTAAGCATCGATTCTGTAGCCGATTTCCGCGAACTTACCGAAGTAAAACTATCTGCCAAAACCAGCGGACTTTTTATGGTAGGTGGCGGAGTTCCAAAAAACTTTGCTCAGGATACAGTAGTTTGTGCCGAATGTCTCGGATTCGACGCTCCTATGCATAAATATGCAATTCAAATTACCGTAGCCGATGTAAGAGACGGTGCATGTTCAAGTTCGACACTTAAAGAGGCAAACTCATGGGGCAAGGTAGATACCGTTCACGAGCAGATGGTATATGCCGAAGCAACAACTGTAGTTCCATTGATTGTCAATTACGCATACAATAAAGGAGACTGGAAAAAAAGAGTAAGAAAAAACCACTCCGATCTGTTTAAAAACGGAACAGCCGGCAGCGGTATTCTTTTAGCCGATAACGAATAATTCCTGATTTAATCAAATAAAATAAAGCTGACCAAATAAATTTCGGTCAGCTTTATTTGTTTAAACTAATTTAGATAAATGCTTATTTAATCATTTTACGTTCTACAATAAATCCGGCTACAAGGCCAATTCCTCCGAAAAGAAGTGTTGATGAACCGTAAACTATGCTCATAAGTTCTCTTGCTCTCCAGCTTTCGCCGCTGTAATTAACAGGAATTGTTGAATTTGCAATTAGAAAACCGATTAACAGTCCCAATCCTAAACCTATAAGAAGACATCCTATTCTTAATGAGATAAATTGGTTAGCCGGGAAGCTTTTACCTCCGAAAATTCCGGAAAGGTTAAAATTCTCTACAGTGGCTTTTTCCAGTTGGGAGAGTTTTTCAATAATAAGAAGACGCTCTTTTTTTCTTACGTACAACTCGATTAATTTGTACATTGCAAAAGAAATAATTCCAATGGTAAGTGGTATCGAAATAAAATCCATCATAATAATTGTGTTTTAAATTTGTTCTGCCATTTTGACGCAGGTAGTAAAAAAAGGTTACACATTGTAACCGCAAAAGAGTTTCAGCGTCTAATTGCTGTATGACACGAGAAGAGGAAAAAATAATTGTTGCTGCAATACTCAAAGGCGAAACCTCGCTTTATGACACTGTCGTGCAACTATACTCTCCGAAAATAATGTCGGTAGTGCGCGGAGTCATTGGGAACAAGGAAGATGCCGAAGAGGTTTCTCAGGATGTGTTTGTGAAGGCATACTTTTCATTAAATAAATTCAGGGGCGATTGCTCTCTCTCTACATGGTTGTTCAGGATAGCATATAATACGTCTGTCTCAAAAATACGGCATAAAAAGAGAGAATTTATATCTTTGGATGTTATTAATGATCGTTTAAAAGACGAATCAGGTTTACCGGGTGAAGAGAATCAAAAAGAGAACCTTTTAAAGCTTCTTGAAGCCGCTGTTAATGAACTCGACAGTGCCGAAAGATTTTTAATACTACTCTTTTATAATCAAGAAAAAAGCATTAAAGAGATTGCACTGATTACCGGATTAAGTGAATCCAATATAAAAATAAAGTTGCACAGGCTTAAAAAAAGACTTAAAGAGCTAACAAGCAATAAAATGGAGGTTTGTTATGGATAGTGAAGATAAATATATAAAGGATTTGTTTACAGTATTTGAATCCGACAAAATGCCCGACCATTTCATTCAAAACGTAAACAGTAAGATTGAAACGGAAAAATTGGCGAGAATAAAATCTGCCGAAAGAAGAGAAGAGATTATTCAATATGCCCTCTTGTCGCTTTCCGGAATTGCTATTATAGTGATGTTTTGGTTTGCAAATAAATACTATTTCAAATTATCGCTGACCGATATAGATTTAACAACAGCCGGAGAATCACTTAAAGCAACTGGAATATCAGCTACAAATTCATTAATTGATTTCTCTGAAATGTTTTTAAACGGCAACTCTCTGATTTGGTTAGTTATTGCAGTTAATTCACTACTCTTACTTGCTTTCTATTATTTTATAGAAAAGAGATTTTACAGATCACAAAAGCATCACTCCTGATGTTCACTTCTCAATAAATCAAATACTGTTTTTACAGGATTAAATGTTACGGCAGGAACCTCAACAAATATAGTATTCCATTGACTCATTGCACCATTCCATAATCCAGGAAGCTCAAGCGCATAGAGTTTCTCTCCCTTGTTACTCTTTTCACTAATAAATGCTGTCATAGGATCTACAAATTTTGCCAAATCAAAAACCTCACCGTTATACCTCTTAATAGAGCAGACAATATCTACCGGATTAAAATGAGTGCCCGATTCCAAATAAGTTAAGTAATCCTTAACATAAGGATTAATTTGAGGTTTTTCAAGAATCTGCAAAGAGGTCGAACCATCGGAGTCATTAATAATATAAGGCCCGCCTCCCGGTTCGCCCGAATTCCTTACCATTCCGCACACTCTTACAGGTCTGTCGAGTTTTGCGCGCAGATACTCCCTGAGAATCGGTTCAGGAATGTTCGGAATTTTAATTGAGAGTTCACTCTCCAAAAAGCTGATTATTTCATTATTAAGAGAATCATCTTTTTCGCCGTCCAATCGTTCGATAAATGAGTAGATTGCATTTCTCGCCTCTATAAGTTTACCGGCTAATATCCTTTTCCACTTAACAGTTTCCGGTAATAATGATTCTTTGGAAACATTGTCGATATTTTTAATAAAAATAATGTCCCCTTCGGTATCGTTAAGATTATCAATCAAAGCACCATGCCCCCCAGGACGAAATAAAAGAGTACCGTCAGGTTTCCTTAGGGGTTCAAAATTTTTGTCAACTGCAACTGTATCGGTCGAAGGCTTTTGGATTGAAAATGTAATTTCAAACTCCTTAGAAAATCTCTTTTGATAAATCGGCTTTACCTCATCAACTTTATCAATAAAGGATTTCATATGCTCCTTAGAAACAGTATAATGCAGTTTTAAAACTCCATCCGGAGACAATAAATAACTCCCGGCTTCTGTTAAATGCTCCTCAAAAGCACTCTTTACAGAATCGTTATACTTATGGAAAAGAATTAATCCCTTAGGCAGATTCCCATAGTTAAGGCCTCTCTCTGTAAGCAGATAATCTAATATAGCCAAACTGTTTTGAGAATTTGTTTCGCACCCCTTTTTAATTTCATCGTAGAAAGGAAACCTATTTATATTTTCAAAAAATAACTTTCCTGCATCATTCAAAGAACCTCCATTTTCCAAAACAGCATAAACTTCAAAAAGATCCTTAAACATTCTGGTAGCAGCACCCGATGCCGGAACAAATTTTACTGACTCTCCCTTAAAATTATTATAAATTTCATCATATTTTCTACAAGCGGAGTCATCTAGAACAGTAATTCCTTTTCCTCTTACGGCAGGAGATGAAATTGACAAATATGATTGCCCTTTTTTAAAAAAATCAAGCTGATAATCAAGCGCATCCTTAGAAACTCCTACCTTCTTAAGTAATTTCAAATCTTCAGATGTTATCATAGCAATTTACTGTTTTTTACTAAATCAATAATATATTGAGGTATCTCTCTTCGGTAAATATAGTCACTCCTTATTTGTTCAAACATCTCAGGATTACTTCTAAGAAGAGAGTCTGTCTCAAATATCGGAAAAATTTCCCTCAATAAAAAGCCGATATTGTTATTAACTTCAAAACAAGGGGCCTGAGGATATTCAATTTTAAAATTTTTCAAATCCATAATATCGAAGAAATCTCCTAAACTATTAATAACCATTACTGTGGCATTAATTTTACCTTCCAGAGAATAACCTGCAATATGAGGTGTTGCAATAAAGACATGCTTTAGAAGAGCCTGGTTTATAATTGGTTCACCTTTCCATACATCAATAATTACAGAGGAAAACTTTTCAATTCTATTTAAAAGGGCATTTTCATCGACTACCTCCCCGCGGGAAGCATTTATAAAAACAGCTCCTTCCTTCATTTTATTAAAAAAATCATGGTTTGCCATTTCGGCGGTAGATTCCTCAAAAGGAACATGAAGTGTTACAATATCGGAGTTGGCAAGTACATAATCCAAAGAAAAGTAATCTGAAGGAGTTAAATCCATACGCAAAGCATCTGCCTTAAAAGCATTTGAGTCCAATCGCAGAACTCTCTCCAAAGGAGGGTCGCACCTTAAAATCTTAAATCCGAAAAGAGGTGCAAGCCTCGCCAATCGCTCTCCAATATTACCGGCGCCAATAATCCCGAGAGTTTTACCTTTAATTTCAGAGCCATTTAACGAAAAGAGAGCAGTCAAAACATATTGGACGACACCCATTGAGTTGCAACCGGCAGCATTTGTAAAAATAATTCCGTTTTTATTACAATAATCAACATCGACATGATCCTTCCCTATTGTGGCAGATGCAATAAATTTTATTCCGGAGCCTTCCAGAAAATGTGCACTACATTTAGTTCTGGTTCTGATAACCAAAGCATCGGCATCCTTAATATCTGATTTAGAAATTTCGCTCCCCTTTATATAAACTACATTGCCGAACGGCTCCAATATACCATTAATAAAAGGGATTCCTGAATCTACTACAATTTTCATAACTATTTAAAGCAAAATAACCCTATTACAGTAAAATAATCTCATCAACAAGCTCACTGCCGAGAAGTTCATTCATTTTCCTTTTGATAGAAGCCTTTTCCATAAATATTTTATGCTTCACAACCGAAGAGTTTATCCGACAATATAGCCTCTTATTTCTATAGGATCGGGAAACGGTATATGAGGCATAATTTTCCCCGATCACAATCTCCCATGCATTATAAATTCGGGAAATATTCAATCCGGAATCAATCCCCATCTTCCTTAAATACATTTGAAGAAGATCCTTTAACAATAC
>CAZOOH010000143.1:0-5622 GCA_964581375.1 uncultured Muribaculaceae bacterium | reverse complement strand
TCCACGTGAAGGAATGTCAAAATCAAGGTGAACCCTGTCGCCGCGATGCTCCATGTGAAGAAGCGCACCCTTACGGCGAGTGGTCATCTCAATCGCCCTGCCCACCATCTCTTCAGGAAGATCTATTGTAAGATGCTCCACCGGTTCGCACCTTTGCCCGTTGATAGTTTTATCTAAAACCTTAGGTTGCCCTACCTGTAATTCAAAACCCTCGCGGCGCATTGTTTCAATAAGAACCGAAAGATGCAGTACACCCCTTCCGTAAACGATAAAAGAATCTGCCGTAGCACCATCCTTAACCTTTAGCGCAAGGTTCTTCTCCAACTCCTTCTCCAGCCTGTCTTTTAAGTGCCTCGATGTCACAAACTTACCCTCTTTTCCAAAGAATGGAGAGTCGTTAATTGTAAATCTCATACTCATAGTCGGTTCATCGACAGCGATTGGAGGAAGCGCTTCAGGATTTTCATAATCGGCAATTGTATCGCCAATTTCAAATCCGTCAATTCCTACAATAGCGCAGATGTCGCCGCATTGCACCGTTTCTGACTTCAATTTATCCAATCCCGAGAAGAGCATCAAATCTTTAATTTTCGATTTTTCGAAAACACCCTCTCTCTTGCAAAGAGTTACGTTCATTCCGGCTTTAAGTGTTCCTCTTGTAACTCTTCCTACAGCGATCCTGCCTACATAAGGCGAGTACTCCAATGAAGAGATAAGCATCTGCGGTGTACCTTCAACAACTGCCGGTTCGGGAATCTCTTCGAGAATTGTATCCAGGAGTGCTGTAATATCGGTGGTTGGGTTTCTCCAATCGCGCGACATCCAGCCCTGTTTTGAGCTGCCGAAGATGGTCTTAAAATTAAGCTGATCGTCGGTTGCATCGAGGTTAATCATCAGCTCGAACACCTGTTCGTTTACCTCGTCGGGGCGACAATTGATTTTATCGACCTTATTTATTACTACCAATGGTTTTTTTCCCATCTCAATTGCCTTCTTTAACACGAAACGTGTTTGCGGCATTGTTCCTTCGAAGGCGTCAACAAGTAAAAGAACGCCATCTGCCATATTCAGTACTCTCTCGACCTCTCCTCCGAAGTCGGCGTGGCCCGGTGTGTCAATAATGTTAATCTTATAGTCTTTATAAGGCACCGACACGTTTTTTGCCAAAATCGTAATTCCTCTCTCTCGCTCCAGGTCGTTACTGTCGAGCAGCAAATCTGCAACCTTTTCAGTCTCTCTGAAAATCTTTGCCTGCTGTATCATTCTGTCCACCAATGTGGTTTTGCCATGGTCCACGTGGGCTATAATGGCAATATTTCTTATTTTTTGCATAATTCGGTGGCAAAAGTAGGCATAAATAGTTTTTTGTCCTATTTTTGCCGGATATTTCACCCCAATCTCCTTATAATATGACTGAAAAGATTCTGATTTTTGATTTTGGCTCTCAATTTACTCAATTGATTGGCAGAAGATTACGCGAGTTGAATGTATATTGCGAAATTCTTCCGTACAATAAAAAAATCGAACTCGATTCCAGCGTTAAGGGGGTAATTTTATCGGGTAGTCCCTTCTCTGTGAGGGATCCGCAGGCTCCTCAGATAGATTTAAGCGCAATAAAGGGGCATCTGCCTGTTCTTGCAGTTTGCTATGGTGCTCAATACTTGGCGCATACCTACGGTGGGGAGGTTAATCCCTCAATCGCACGGGAGTATGGCCGCGCAATCCTTTCGGTGAATGATTCTGTTAAGGAGAGCGGTTGCTCTTTGTTTTCGGGAATTTCAAACAACTCTCAGGTTTGGATGTCGCATGGCGATACGATTGCGCGGCTGCCGCAAAACGCTTCGATTCTTGCCTCCACTGAGGATATTACGAATGCGGCCTTTCGAATTGAGGGAGAGGAGACCTATGCTGTCCAGTTCCATCCGGAGGTTTATCATACTACCGAGGGGAGCAAATTGTTAGAGAATTTTGTGATGGGAATCTGCAAATGCAGCGGCGACTGGACTCCTGCTTCCTTCATTGAAAGCACTGTTAAGGAGTTGCGCGAAAAAATCGGCGATGAAAAGGTTATTCTGGGGCTTTCGGGCGGGGTTGACTCTTCGGTTGCGGCTGTTTTGCTTCACAAGGCCATTGGCACTCATTTGACTTGTATTTTCGTGGATAACGGCTTGTTGCGCAAAGATGAATTCTCGCTCGTTCTGGAATCTTACAAAAATATGGGTCTTAATGTAATTGGTGTGGATGCTTCGGAAAGATTTTTAGATGCTCTCAAGGGTGTCACCGATCCTGAGAAGAAGCGTAAAGCTATCGGGAATGCTTTTATTGAAGTTTTCGATGCTGAGTCGCACAAAATTGAGAATGCCAAATGGCTTGCTCAGGGTACGATTTATCCCGATGTTATTGAATCGGTTTCGGTCAACGGGCCGAGTGCCACAATTAAATCGCACCACAATGTGGGTGGTTTGCCCGACTATATGAAGCTTAAAGTCGTGGAGCCGCTGCGCACTCTTTTCAAAGACGAGGTTCGCAGAGTCGGCCGTGCTTTAGGTATCAAGGACGAACTGATTTCCCGCCATCCGTTTCCCGGCCCGGGTTTGGGAATAAGGGTGCTGGGCGAAGTCTCCAAGGAGAAGCTCGATATCTTAAAAGAGGCAGATGATATTTTTATCCGTGGTTTGCGCGACAATAATCTTTACAACTCCGTTTGGCAGGCTGCAACTATCTTGTTGCCGGTTAAGAGCGTAGGTGTGATGGGCGATGAGCGCACTTATGAATATACCATTGCTCTGAGGGCTGTAACCTCTACCGACGGCATGACAGCCGACTGGGTGCATCTGCCTTACGAATTCCTTGCAAAAGTTTCCAACGACATCATAAACAAAGTACGCGGGGTCAATCGCGTGGTTTACGACATCTCCTCAAAACCACCTTCAACCATTGAGTGGGAATAACACTTACACTTGGGGACTTAATGAATGACACTTTGTCGCAGTTTGATGCAACATCTTAATTTTTAAGCACTTAAAAAATTGATTTTCAAAATTTATTCAAAATTTATTTTGCATGTATCTCATTACGTGCAAGTTGCATCAAACTGCGTCAATGTGTCATTGGTAATCAATTAAATTTGATTTAATTTTATGGAAAATTTGTGAGAGAGATGGAGGGGAAGAAATTTTCTATTGGCGAAAAACCGCATGTTGGCATAAAACCGCATATCAAAAAAAAACCTCGTATTCAGGCGGGTAATATTCATGTTTATATTAGGGGTAATTGCAGATTCAATATTTTCTACGATGACAATGATCGAATAGAATTTTTAATTCGTTGTAATAATACGGCAGTAAAACATGATACAAAAATTCTGGCATTTGTTTTAATGGACAACCACGTACATCTGCAAATAGAAACCAACTCAGTTACAAACTTTGTAAGAGATTTGCTAAAAGGATACGTTCAATGGTATAACAGGAAAAATGGCCTTTCCGACAAATTATTTAAATCACCTTTTAGCAGTGCATGCAAATACTCTAATGATTGGATAACGAACAGTATCCTTTACATCTTGAACAATCCGATTAAGGCTAGAATTTGTGAACATCCATCTGAATATTTATGGAGTTCGTATCACTTATATTTTGGTAAAAGACATCAATTACAAAAATATATTAATATTGATATAGATTTAATCAATAGGATCAATAAGATTTTCCAAGGAAAAAATACTTTAGATGATGCAATTATAAATTTCAAGGCAGATATAAATGAGCTCAGAGATAAAAATGATGGTGTTTGGACCAGGACTACAGATGCACTAGTTATTAAACATTTAAATTTGATCCTTGGTAAGCGAAATATTTATCAAATAAATTCTGATGAGATGATAAAAATTATTATTGCTTTAAGAAACGAGACAGGTGCTACATATCGACAAATCGCATCAGTGACTCATCAAAGTTATGACTATGTTAGAAAAACAACGAAAAATGACAAAACACTTTGACGCAGTTTGATGCAACATCCTGTTTTTTATGTACTTAAAAAATTGATTTTCAAAATTTATTCAAATATTTTTTTGCATATATCTCATTGTGTGCAACTTACATCAAACTGCGTCAATGTGAATCTCCTCTTTCGTTGCCCCCTCCTTGTACAGGCAAAGCAGATGAGCGAACAGGGTTTCGTAGTAGTTAAAAAGATAATGGCCTTTGTAAGATTGCTCGCCATTCGCAGATTGCTCCCCATTAGCAAATTGCCCCCCATTACCAGATTGCCCCCCATTATCAGATTGTCTCCCATTATTTTTAGCTATAATCAATTTAAAATCAGGGAAGAAGAGATTTAAAAAATTGATAGTACGGCCTTCCGTTAAATTTGGGGAATTTTTTAATATTATCGTAGGCGCTCTTCGTATCTGCATGTTTTGGAATGTTCATGTACCCCCAAACAGTCTTACCGCAAACATCCATACATCTCAAAAAAAAGATACCCTTTTCAGTGTTGTCCTTCAGTTTGTAACCGCTCATTTTAAAATTCACGGACGACAAGTCAAAAGGCCTGTTTTTATTACCGACGGCAGTAAATAACATCCCGTAGTAATTATCAGTCAGTTCATAGGCAGATACCTCCTTCCGCGAGAGCGAGTCGGCAAGTCCCTCAAAATCACACGATTGATTTTCGCACACGCTCTGACTTATGCGCCTGATGATATAAATCTGCTTTAAAATTTTATTATTCGGCCTTGTCAAATACCTCTCACTCAGCATATTATTATTGGCAGATACCGTTTGTGACACAAAATCAGCTGCGATTTCAAAACCATCTGCCTTCAACTCCTTCAAGGAATTCAAAACATCTGTCGAAGGTACTTTGTCGAACATATATTCACCATAAACCCTCCCGAGTGCAATTAAGATTTGGCTTTCAGTCAACTTTTGGCTCGCTGCCGGCTCCCCGTTTTGCAACCCGGCAAAAAAGAGTACCGAAAGCAGATACATTTTCAGGTTAAATAAAGCAATCATCATATTCACTGTTATTTACAAAACCAAACTAAGCAAAAGAATTAACGCGAGTCAGGTGCCTATATAACCTTTTCGAGGTTGTATTCGTATTGCCCGACTCCGTTTTTTGCAGCAGAAATTTGAATTTTATTTCCCTTAATCGAGAAGTTATAGTTACCGGTCAAAATTAAGTTCCCGTCAAAATCGCAAGACCAAACGTTTTTATCGGCAAAGCTGATAGTCTCTTTATAGTAAGTGAAATATCCCGATCCACCTGCAGGAATTCTGTCCTTATTTCCTGAACAGGTGAATTTCCCACCATTCAACTCTAAAGTCACAGGACCCGTTTTGGTCATATTACTATACTGCACAGAAAATACCCCCACATAAGTCCCGTCAGCAATTTTCATATACTCAGTCTCCGGCTCCTCCACATCAGTTTTGATGACCTCCTTGTTACACCCCGACACCACCAGCCAAGCTGTCACAATTGATAATAATAAATGTAATTTTTTCATAAAACCTTTTTTATGTATTTTAACTTAAGTCGTTTTGCGATTAACGCTGACGTTTGGCAGCTATGCCCAGTAGCCGTTTTGCAGGCTTTGTCACTGTACAAAGG
>CAZOOH010000142.1:0-5645 GCA_964581375.1 uncultured Muribaculaceae bacterium | reverse complement strand
GCAGGATTTTGTGAGGGAGCGGCTTCTTAATGAGATAGTACAGTGCATAAAGAATATCATACCTGAAGAGATGATGGATAAAAGACTCTCCAGATTCAGAGTAAAGCTTTAAAAAATAAATGGTTACACTGCTTATATATCTTTTTTTGGCACTTATGGTGTCGTTTGTTTGCTCAATGGCAGAGACGGTTTTATTATCGGCTCCGGTATCATATATTAATATGAAGGAGAAAGAGGGGATGAAAAGTGCCACTCGTCTTATAAAATTAAAGAAAAACATTGACCGGCCTATTTCGGCGATTCTTTCGCTCAACACTATTGCCCATACAATAGGGGCTGCAGGGGTGGGCGCCCAGGCTGTCAAGGTTTTCGGGGAGACTTACTTCGGTTTAATTTCGGCAGCCCTTACTTTTCTTATTCTTACTCTTTCCGAAATTTTGCCCAAATCCCTGGGCGCTCACTACTGGCGTTCTTTGATTCCTGTTACTACAAATGTAATTGAAGGCATGGTTTACCTCACCTACCCGATTGTTATTGTGTCGGAAAGATTAACAAGGGTTATAGCTGTTAAATCGAAAGAGGAGGCTTCGGTAAGCAGAGAGGAGGTTGCAGCTATGGTAGATATGGGAACCGAGGAGGGAACTTTTAAGAATACCGAAAACAAGATTATTCAGAATTTGATAAAACTGAGATCTTTTAAGGCTGAGGATGTTATGACTCCCAGGGTGGTAGTTGAAACGGCGTCGGACGAATTGACAATCGAAGAGTTTTACCAGAACAAAAACTATCTGCACTACTCCAGGATTCCTGTCTATTCGGAGCAAAGAGAGAATATTACAGGGTTTGTCTTCCGGCAAGACATTATGGAGAATCTGGCAAACGACAATTTTGGAAAGAAGCTCAAAGAGATTAAAAAACAGATAGTTGTGGTGCCTAACATACAGCCCCTTACTGTTTTATGGGAGAAACTGCTTACGCAAAAGGCTCACATTGCGCTTGTTGTCGATGAATACGGAGGTTTTGAGGGAATTGTCACTCTTGAAGATATTATAGAGACTATTCTAGGTCTTGAAATTATTGACGAGAGAGATATGGTGGCAGATATGCAACAGTATGCGAGAGAGAGGTGGAGAGAGCGAATGGAAAAATATAAATACTTATAAATAATTGTGTTATGAGCTTAGAGTTAAAAGTCAATGAACAGATAAAAGAGGCGATGCTTGCTAAAGAGAAGGTTCGTCTTGAGTCGCTGAGAGCTATTAAAGCCGGTATTTTGCTTGCTAAAACTGCTGAAGGTGGTAACGGTGAAGTAACTGATGATCAGGTTGTGAAATTGATTCAGAAAATGGTTAAGCAACGCAAGGAGAGTGCCGATATTTACAAACAGCAAAATCGTCCGGAACTTGCCGAGAATGAGCTTGCCGAGATAAGTTATATGGAGGTATTCCTTCCTAAACAACTCTCAGGAGAGGAGCTTGAGGCTGCTTTAAAAGCTATAATCGAAAGGGTGGGGGCCAAACTACCTTCGGATATGGGAAAGGTAATGGGCGTCGCTTCAAAAGAGTTAGCCGGCCTTGCCGAAGGAAGAGTTATCTCCGAAACTGTTAAAAAGTTGTTGAGTTAAAATTTGTTCTGTATCCGGAGATTTCCGGATACCTTTTTATTTCTCCAGCTTCGAAATAACAGTTGCGGCAAGTTTTCTAAACGCTGCACCATCTTCGCGATCGAGTAAGGCAACGGGAGTTCCGTTATCGCCACCTTCGCAAATTGACTGAATAACAGGTATCTGCCCAAGTAAAGGAATTTCAAGTTTGTCGGCCATTCGCTTTCCGCCACCCTTGCCAAAAATATAGTATTTATTATTCGGAAGCTCGGCAGGAGTAAACCAGGCCATGTTTTCGACAAGGCCTAAAACCTGTTTTCCGATATCCTTGTTTTTAAACATATTGACACCCTTCTCCACATCGACAAGAGCAACATCCTGAGGGGTGCTTACTATTACTGCACCCGATAAAGGAATCTCCTGAACTGTGCTGATGTGAATATCGCCTGTTCCCGGAGGAAGGTCTATAAGCAGATAATCAAGTTCTCCCCAACGGACCTGCAAAATCATCTGCTTAAGTGCATTGCTGGCCATTGGGCCTCTCCAGATTAAGGGTTGCCCGGGAGGAGAAAAGTAGCCGATAGACATCCATTTAACTCCATATTTTACAATCGGAATAATTAACTCTTTCCCGTCAATGTCGGCAACATCGGGATGAGCATCTTCAGTGGCTGTCATTTTAGGAATTGAGGGCCCATAGACATCGGCATCTGCCAAGCCAACCCTGTAACCTGCCTTAGCCAAAGCAACGGCAAGATTGACTGCTACCGTAGATTTACCTACCCCGCCTTTGCCTGAAGCTACGGCAATAATATGTGCAACACTTTCAATTTGCTCCTGACCTAATTGCAGATTTACTCTCTTCTCAATTTTTCTCTCACGAACCAACTCCATTATATTGATTTTGAGGTCGGGACTTGGGTATACCTCCCTGATTGCCTGTTCGCAGCTCTTTTTTACAGATGCCGAAAGGGCATCAGGCGAAGGAAATACAAGTTTGAATTTTATTTTACCCTCTTCAATTTTAATATCTTCAATCATACCTAAAGAGACAACGTCGGCCTCTTTTACAGGATGTATAACGGTGGAGAGAATCCCCTCGATTTTCTTTATATCCATTTTTTATATAATATTGCTCAAAGTTACGGAAATTATTACTTTTATACTTTGCTCAATAATAACACACACTATTATGAAAAAGTTCTTGATACTATTCTTCATTCTCTTTGCAGGCTCGGTTTTAAATGCAAAGAGTTCAGGTGCAGATACTATTTATTCAACCCGCGCCGATGTAGAAATTTTCAACAAATACATTGCTTATATCCAGGAAAAAGGGAATCTGCCAACAGATAAGCTGGTTATCGAAACCGCAAAGTTCTTTTTGGGAACGCCCTATGTGGCGAACACACTCGAAATTGAGCCGGAGGGTCTTGTAATTAATTTAAGAGAACTGGACTGCACTACATTTGTAGAGAACGTATTTGCACTCACTCTCACCGTTAAATCCGGTGTCCTTTTATTTGAAAACTATTGTGCAAATTTGAAGAAGATACGTTACCGCGGAGGTGTTATTGAAGATTATACAAGCAGATTGCATTACTCCACAGATTGGATTTACGACAATGAACTAAGAGGCAATCTAAAAGATGTAACAAGGAAGGCCGGGGCGAGTCGCTTAGATCTTAACCTGTACATCATGTCCAAGACTCCCGAAACATACAAACAGCTTAAAGGAAGACCGGACCTGGTGGAGAAGATTGTGGCAAAAGAGAAAGAGATATCTGCCCGCAAACACTGTTTTATCAAAGCAAAAAGAATCGACCGTAAATGGAGGAGAATCAAAGATGGTTCAATGGTTGGTTTTGTTACAACCATCCCGGGTATAGACCTTTCACATATGGCAATTGTTTACCACGAAGGGAAGAAACTAACTTTCATTCATGCCTCATCTACGGGTAAAAAGGTAATGATAAACGAATCCTCAATGGGAGAATTTGTTTTAAGCAGCAAAAGGAATACAGGAATTGTTCTGAGCGCTCTAAATCAATAAAATAGCATTAACTATTTGCTGAGAAGAGTTTCGAGAAACTGTACAAGTTTTTCGAACTCCTCTTTTGAGTAGCCCATCGAAGCATAAACCACGGTTCCATCTTTATCAATTATGTAGTTGCGCGGTATCTGCGAAACAGCGAATTTGCTGAATACTTTTCTTCCTTCGTCGGCATACATCGGGAATTCGAATTTTTTCGAATCTCTGAATTTGTTCACTTCGGCCTGAGTATGCTCCCTCCCGAGAATGAGTAATCGAAACTTTGGATTATCCTTTTGTTTCTTCCATACTAACTCCTGTAAAACAGGTAGTTCGGCGTTGCAAGGGCCACACCAGGTTGCGAAAAAGTTTATCATAACAACCCTCCCTTTAAGGTCCGAAAGATTGACGGTTTTACCGTTTTCATCGACAAAAGAGAAATCGGGAGCCTTTTGCCCGGTTTTGATTATATCTGTTTCGGCAGATGTTTGAGCTGCAGGTGCATTTTGCCCGTATAATCCTAAGGACAAGGCAAATAACGCCACAATAAGGATTGTTTTTTTCATATTTATTATTTTTTGACTTCGAATAAATTTGGTTATAAAGGTAGTAATTTATTGGAATAGGTCACTTGATATAAAATTCCATAAGATAATCCTTTTTTTGATGGTTAATTAATAGGAAATTTTTGTGATTAAATAAAAGAGTAAAAATTTATTACTAATTAAACATGTTGTTTATTTGGTGCTTAGCTGTTTTGTTTAAATGATTATTAAAAATATATTTGCTGAATTAACAGGCTATTGTATTACATTTGTTATGATCAGCCATAATTATGGATAAGGTTAAAATATTTGTAGATAGTGTAAACTCTCGCTCTCTTGATGCCTTTGAAAATCTTTTCAAACTTCATTACAGAGAGCTGGTATATTTTTCCGGTCTGATATGCAGCTCCGTTCATGATGCAGAGGATATTGTTCAGGATGTAATGTTGCAGCTGTGGGAAAGTAAATACAAATTTGACAATCATCTCGCCTTACGTGCATTTCTGTATACAAGTACCAGAAACAAAACAATAAATTTTGTAAAAAGAAAGAGCAAACAACTTAATGACATATCATTTCTCGATTTTAAGGATAATAACGAGTCTGTAATCAGTGCTATTACAGACACTGAAGTGTTGTCACTCATTAATTTAGCGATAAACAGACTCCCTTCGGAATGTTCGAAGGTTATTAAAATGATTCTCCAGGGATATTCATCTGCCGAGATTTCAATAATACTGGATGTAGCACAAAGTACGGTAAGAGCTCAAAAGAGAAGAGGACTATCTCTGCTGCGTCAGTATCTGCCAAAAGAAGTTTTTCAATTTTTAATCTCTTTTTTTTAAAAATTATTTAGTCATTTTAATTGGTTCGATTGCTTATATTAAAAGTAATCGGATTTTATGATAGATTTTAATAAAATATATGAATCTGCGGTTCGCTGTTTCAGGTTGATTATAATGGAAAAAGTGGAGGCAGATGATTGTAATCTCTCCGGCACAGAGAGAAAAATAATCAGGAAATATTCAGATGAAGAGCTTCTTAACAAAGAGTTAGATGTTTTCAACTCTGTCGACCATTTAAGCGCATATTCCAATTTTCTAATTTCCGTGAGAAAATCTGAAAAAGCGAGAAGGGTTAAATTGTATAGAAGTGCTGCCGGTATAGCTGCTGCCGTAATTACTCTTGCTTTTGTAATTGGTAATTTGTACAGTAACGGAGACAAGGTAACAATCGTTAATAAGTATGCTGTCAATGATGCCAAAAGTGTTTTACTAATCACATCTAATGGTGAAACCTATTCAACTTCGGGAAATATTACTGTTGAGGGAGACAGAGTGGTTGCCGAAAGTAGCAGTTTAATTTCAAAGAAGACAAGTACGAATATTTCAAAAATTAACGAACTGATTACTCCTGAAGGTGTAAGACAAAAGATAACACTTCCGGATGGTTCGGTGGTGTGGCTAAA
>CAZOOH010000141.1:0-5673 GCA_964581375.1 uncultured Muribaculaceae bacterium | reverse complement strand
CTTTTATATCCATTTATCTTATTTTAACGAGAGCGCAAATGTATTTAAGAAATCTATAAAAACCAAAATAGTTTTCTTGTTTTAACAATTTCTTTACAATTTTCATTGTAAATTTGTAATTAAGATTGTGTCTAAGAATTATAAATTGTAAACATATGTACTCAAATTTTAAGAATTTTTTAGCTAATGAGCTTAAAGAGATCGAATCTGCAGGTCTTTATAAAAAAGAGAGAGTTATAGTAACTCAACAAAGAGCCGAAATTGGAGTTAACACAGGTCAGAACGTTTTGAACTTTTGTGCAAACAACTATTTGGGTCTGTCTAACAGTCCGGTACTCATTGAAGCTGCAAAAAATGCACTCGATGAGAGAGGATTCGGAATGTCGAGTGTTCGTTTCATTTGCGGAACACAAGATTTACACCTCGAACTCGAAAAGAAGATAGCCGAGTTCTTCGGAACAGAAGCTACAATTCTATACGCATCGGCCTTCGATGCCAACGGCGGCGTTTTTGAACCGTTACTTGGCGAAGAGGATGCAATAATATCCGATGCTCTTAATCACGCCTCTATTATAGACGGAGTAAGACTCTGCAAAGCACAACGTTACCGTTACGCAAATGCCGACATGGATGAACTTGAAAATTGTCTCAAACTTGCTCAGGCTCAAAGGTTCAGATTAATCGTTACCGACGGCGTGTTCTCAATGGACGGAAACGTTCCCCCGCTTGACAAAATCTATGCATTAGCAAAAAAATATGATGCAATGATTATGGTCGACGAATCACACTCAGCCGGAGTTGTTGGCGAAACAGGACGAGGTACAACAGAGCTTTATAATCTCAGAGGCGAAATCGAAATCCTCACCGGTACGCTTGGAAAAGCATTCGGAGGTGCAATCGGAGGTTTTACAACAGGTAAAAAGGAGATTATTGACCTTCTTCGTCAGCGTTCCCGCCCTTACCTCTTCTCAAACTCTATTCCGCCGATGGTTGCAGCCGCAGGCAGTGCAATGTTTAACATGATGTCGCAAACCAATCATTTGCAAGAGAAACTACATTCAAACACTAAATACTTCATTTCAAAGATGCAGGAGGCCGGGTTCGACATTAAGCCAACCCGTTCGGCAATTTGCGCAGTAATGCTTTACGACGCAAGACTCTCTCAGGAGATGGCCTCCAGACTACTCGCCGAGGGAATCTATGTTGTAGGGTTCTACTACCCTGTAGTGCCAAAAGATCAGGCACGTATCCGGGTTCAAATTTCGGCCGGACACGAGCCTGAACATCTTGACCGTTGTATCGCAGCCTTTACCAAGGTAGGTAAAGAACTGGGAGTCATCAGTTAATCGACATCAATATTAATGTGACAGTGGTTCCGGAAGTGCACCTCTTTTTCAAAGTCGTGATACACCGGACCCTGTATTAATACCTTTGTTTTTTCGGGCAGATACAGTTTTATCTCTTTGTACGTCCCGTCCCACTTGTTTCTCTTAGTATATACATCGTCATATATTAATAGGAGTGAGTCTTTCAATTCATATTTAAGAATTGTATTTTCGGCTTTATATATTGCGTCGCTTCTTGTATTTCCGAAAGTGTGAACAGTTGTTCTAATCATACTTGAATCGGTATCACTTTGGCGGACAAGTTTAAGATGCGGAAACGCCACAATTTTTGACTCTTTAGAGCTGTTATCGTACCACAGAAGAGTAGACGAAGAGAGCCCTGCGTCGAAAATTGCTTTTTTAGGAGGCATCTGCGACTCAGAAACATACTTAACATAAAGAGTATCGTACGTTTTGCCCAGTGTGGCAGATTTGTCGGATTCGTAGTCTTCCCAATAGTTTCTGCTTGAAACCGAAATAAGAGCAATCAATGCTATAAACGCAATCCACCATAGAATTGCAAGCAACAGACCCGGTCTGAACCTGCTTCTCTTTAACCGGAAAACCATCTGCACACCTCCGGTAAGCAACCCTATAAAAGGAATAAAGAGAACTACCATTGAGCAGATTTTAATCCACAGCATGTTCATATTGCTGATATCTATGTAGTTGATAATGTCAATTGGGACAAACCCGTCAACTATTTCGAAACCAAGGAACATAACCGTAAAAAATGCAATTCCGGCAAATCCGGCCAAAATAAATATAATCCCTATTGCCACTGCAATGGCATTGAATATATCCGAAGCAACATGAGTAGTCTCAGCACCTGCTCTTCTTATTGACTTACCTGCACGATTCGCTTCATAAACAACCCTCTTCTGAATATGCGAAATATCCGGAGCCTCTCCGTACATAGCACATCTTTGCTCTACTGTTCTTGCCTCGGGAACGGCAATCCATAATATTATATAGAGTAAAACCATAAAGAAAAAGCTTGTGTGGAAGAATGGCAATACAATAACAGCACCCATAACTGCAATAAGCACATATATAAGTCTTACGACTACCACATCCATATTGAAATAGGCAGCAATGCCGCTGCAAACTCCGCCAAGGACTCTGTTGTCGGGATTTCTGTACAATCTTTTTGGCACGTGAATATAAGGAGGAATTTGTGTATAACTCTCTTTCCCACCGTCTTCGTCAATAACTTCGGGCCTTCCGAGTATTCCAATCACCTCATTAACAACATCTGCCCCTACCACAGATTCGACGCCGCTCTTTTCGGCAAAGAGTTCTGCAATTCTCTCTTCGATTCCTTCTACTACCTCAAACCCGCTGGGCTTGTTTTTATAGTGTTTCTTGAGATCTTCAAGATATTTGTTTAAAATTTCGAAGGCATCTTCGTTAAGGGTAAATGCAAGATTCCCGATATTTACTTTTACAACCTTTTTCATAATGTTACTTTTTATTTCTTATGTGAGCAATTGTATCGACAACCTCCTGCCAGGCACTGTCCATCTCCTGGAGGAGTTCCTTTCCTTTATCGGTAATTGAATAATATTTGCGAGGAGGGCCTTGTGGCGACTCTTCCCAGCGATAGCTTAACAACCCCTGATTTTTTTGTCTGGTAAGAAGTGGGTATAGTGTTCCTTCTACCACAATCATTTTAGCATCCTTTAACTCTGCAATAAGTTCCGAAGCATATGCATCATTATTGTTAAGTATGCTTAAAATGCAATACTCAAGCACGCCTTTGCGCATTTGAGATTTTACATTATCGGTATTTAAATCATTCATCTTCTTATTATTTAAACATTGAAAATTTCTTCATATTTTCGGCTGTTACAGGCAAGCCTCTCATCTCGCACTTTTGAGCAGGTGTAACTGCCTCAGGTGCGATAATCCAAATTGCCAGATAAATCCAAAAACTTGTACCTCCAATAAAGAGTGCTACGAAAAATATAATTCTCAACAGAGTTATGTCTATGTTAAAATAGTATCCCACGCCGCTGCAAACACCTGCAATCTGCTTATTGTCGGGATCTCTGTAAAGTTTTTTCGAAGATTTTAAGTAGTCATAACTATTGTTCGGAATATCAAAATCATCCATTGCTTCACCGTCCGGCATCCCAAGCTGAGCGATTACTTTGTCGACAATGGCCATATTAACTACCGACTGCTTTGTTTTTAACTCAAGGCTAAAAAGTTCGGCAATTCGCTGTTCAAGGTCCTCCATAACATCAATTGTTTGAGTTCCCATTTTCGTCCTTTGACGAAATTTTTCCAGATACTTGTCCAATTTGTTGTAAGCATCTTCGTCAATTGTAAAACTGACTCCGCCAATACCAACATTTACTACTTTTTTCATTTTAAGAATACTCTGTGTTTATTAGAATTTGGTACTGCAAATATATATACATTTTTCATTACCTTGTATCGCATAGTACCAAAAATTTAACAAAAAAAGCTCGTTATTTTCATAACGAGCTGATATTCTGCGAGAAAAATTTTTCTATTTTTTCGGATTTTCTTGAGCCGGTTTTTGATTTTGACCTGCTTGATCCTGAGTTGGTGTACCTGATGCCGGAGCTGTTGATGCCGGAAATACCGGTTTATCCTGAACAGGTGCTGTATTTTCAATCTTCTCTTTTACTGCGGAAGATTTCTTTTCTGTTCCGTTTGAAACAAAAGCTGTAGCAAGGACACAAAGAACTATGATTGAAAGGGCGAGAGTCCATGTTGCTTTTTCAAGGAAGTCTGCTGTTTGGCGAACACCAAAAGTTTGGTTGCCTGAAGCAAAGTTTGCCGCTAGTCCGCCTCCTTTTGAGTTCTGCACTAAAACTATAATTGTGAGGAAGATACTCGCAATTACAATTAAGATGGCTATTGTTGTGTACATATGTTAGTTGTTATTTTTTAACTTTAATTCTTGTGCAAGGGCTGCAAAGTAAGCACTTTTTTCCGGATATAGCAAAATAAGTTTTGCGTAAACATCTATTGCTCTTTTATAAAAACCTTGTTCGGAATAAATTTTGGCAAGTGTCTCAGTGTAAAAGTTTATATCCTCAAATATTTCGGCTCTGTTAATTTCGCCTGCATCGGCATTAACATCCTCTTTTGCTTTAGAAATAGATGGTCTTTCAATAATGAATTTGTCTAAAGGGTGAGATTGATCCAATTTAATCTCTTCAAAATCATCTTTTGAAAAATACTCTCCTCCGGCTATAAATACGGGCTTTTCCGGTTTACTTAGAACAGTTTCGTCCATCAGCTCGAACGTAAATTCCTCTTCCGGTTCAATTTTAACAATAACCTTCTTTACTGTGGATTGATATTTATAAAGAATAGTCCGCGAATAAATATGCGATGCCACTATGTTCAAATAGGTTTTGCGGTGCTCCTCTCCTCTTTTGCACATCTGCTTATACATCTCAAGATGTGCCAATGAGTACCACGGATACTTCTCAACCAACTCTTCCAAAGATACTATATCATTCATAACTTACCATTTAGCAACTGTATCGAGGAATACCATTTCGACAAGCTTTTTAACAATTTCGGTCACAAGAGTAGATTCGGCAGAGTCAAAAGGAAGTGTAGAATCATAATCTTCATAGGAAGCATACGATTTTTCAAAATTCTCTTTCGGATGCTTTTTGTTTTCAAACTTAATTTTTATAGTAATCGAAAGTCTGTTTTTTGATGCAGTTTCGTTTGCAGTAACGCCAATTGAGACCAGCTCATAATTTGTAATGATTCCCGAAACCTCAAGATCGCCGTTAGGAGAACCGGTATCGAGAGATGTATATCGTCGATACTTATCGGTAAGTGCCTCCGTAAGTGAAATACTCAATCCCGGATTAACCCTCATTGCCTTATTTGAAATATTATTTACTGTTATAGATTTTATATCCGGAGTAATTGAGGTCCCGGAAAAGGAGTAAATTCCGCAAGAATTTACGACTAATGACACCAGTATTATATATATGAACTTTCTCATCTCTATTTAATTTCCTTAATTTTACGGTAAAGGGTTCTTTCGCTTATGCCCAACTCGGATGCAGCAAGTTTTCTGTTTCCTCCGTGTTTTTCAAGAGCTTTTCTTATCAACTCAGAGTTTACTTCCTGAATTGAGAATTTAACATCTTTCGATTCCTCAATATCTCCGGCTTCCACGTCGTAATCTATAACCGAATTCTCCGGAAGTTCCTGAGAAACGGGAGAGGCTTCGCCGGTTTGAATTTGACGCTTGAGTTCGTCAATTTCCTGCCTTAACTGGTAC
>CAZOOH010000140.1:0-5707 GCA_964581375.1 uncultured Muribaculaceae bacterium | reverse complement strand
ATTGTATCGGAAGAGTGAAGGTGGTGCACTGCTCTCCTCCATCTTTATCAGATTATCCAATTGTATAAGTTCCCCTGCATCATTTCTCACATAAATTGAGGCTAAATCCAGCGGTTTATTTCTCATATCTTGCTCAATCTGACTCATAATCTGGTATTGTTTACCATTTCTGATAAAATAACCTATCCTTTGTTCACTCATTGAGAGTTGTAGTGTTTGAGCAATATTCTGAATTGAGACACCTAACATTGAGGCTTTATCTCTGTCGATTGAAACCCTCAGTTCAGGCTTAGTAAATCTTAAATTGACATCAGAGTTCGAAAATACTTCACTTTTTGAAACTGAATCCATAAACACAGGAAGAATATTTTTAAGTGAGTCAAGATTTTTTGCCTGAATTACATATTGTACAGGCAGTCCGCCGCGTCTTCCCCCAAATGTTTGTTGCTGAGTCACAAAAGTTCTGGCACCCGTTAACCTGGCTACCATAGGAGACAAATCATCTGCAATCTCCTGTTGAGACCGCTCTCTGTCTCTGATATCTTTTAATGTAATCGACAAATTTGAACGATTTCTCGAACCCATTCCAACAATTTCCATAATCATTGCCTTTTCCGGAATACTGTTCTCAACAACATCGTAAAGGTTCGCTGAGTACCTCCTCATATAATCGTAAGTTGCACCCTCCTGAGCAGTACTTGAAATTGAAATATTGGATCTGTCTTCCAAAGGAGCCATCTCAGATGGGATTGCACTCCAAAGAAAAACAATACCGACCAACGAAATTGCAAGCACAACAAGAGCAATCCAACGTCTTTTCATAAACGAATCGAGCCAGTTTTTATAACCGTTAATCATTCCTGCAAAAAATGGTTCGGACCATTTATACAGTTTACCGTGATTACTTTTTTTCAGAAGTTTACTAGAAATCATTGGGGTAAAAGTAAGGGCCACAAAAGCAGATATTATTACCGAACCGGCAATGACCAACGAGAACTCTCTGAACAAACGGCCTGTAACCCCTTGTAAAAAGACAATCGGGAAAAATACTGCAACAAGTGTGATTGTTGTAGCAATAATCGCAAAAAATATCTCCTTGGATCCCTCAATACTCGCTTCAACAGGTTCCATTCCCCTCTCAATCTTAGAATAGATATTCTCCATAACAACAATTGCGTCGTCCACAACAAGTCCTATAGACAAAACAACAGCAAGAAGTGTTAAAATATTAATGGAAAACCCCGACACATACATCACAAAGAATGAACCTATCAGAGAAATTGGGACCGCAATTATAGGAATTAATGTTGTCTTCCAGTTTCGCAGAAATACAAAAATAATTAACAACACTAGAATAAATGCCTCAATTATTGTCGACTTCACTTCCTTAATAGACTCCCTGATAAACAAAGTATTATCGTAACCGACACCTACCTTGATATCATCCGGCAAGCTCTTTTGTAACTCAGCAACTGCTTTTTTGGCGTCATCAACAATATCGATATAATTTGCACCCGGTTGAGGAGTCAGAGAACATGCAACCATCGGAATACCGTCCCTTTTTAAGATTGAACGGGTATTCTCGGCATCTACCATTGCTTCGCCGATATCGGAAAAGCGAACAATACGGTCACCGTTTTTAATAATTATCAGGTTATTAAAATCGTCCAATGTTTGTAACCTCCCCATTGTCCGAATGGTAAGCTCCATTGATCGCCCCTCAATCGTACCTGCAGGCAGTTCAATATTTTCCCTGCTGACCGCTTGTCTTACATCCAAAGGAGTAATTTTATAAGCAGCCAGCAACACAGGATCCATTTTTAGTCTGATTGAATACCTTTTCGAGCCCATTATTCCCACACTGCTCACTCCACTTATTGTTTGCAGCCTCTCCTTAAAATTCACCTCTGCATACTCACTCAAATCGATTATTGATCTCTTATCACTTTGTAAAGTAACTGTATAAATAGATTGCGCATCGGCATCCGATTTTTCTACAACCGGCGGATCAACATCCTGGGGAAGCCTGTTCATAGCACCTGATACCTTATCCCTCACATCATTAGCAGCAGTCTCCAGATCGACCTCAATATTAAATTCAAGCGTAATTGAACAAGATCCATCCCTGCTGTTGCTGGAAATTGAACGAATCCCCGGAATACCGTTCACGGCAGCTTCAAGAGGTTCGGTAATTTGAGTTTCAATGACATCGGCATTGGCACCCGGGAAATTACACCTGACCGAAATTACCGGATTATCAACACTCGGATAATCTCTCACTCCAAGGTAAGTGTAGCCAATTGCCCCAAAAATCATTATCAGCAGACTCATTACAGTCGCCAATACGGGTCTTTTTATTGTTACGGCAGATATATTCATTCCTCTTATTTTACTTATTAGAAACTGGTTTTACAGGTGAACCCGGCCTTACTTGCATCAATCCTGTGGTAATTACAGAGTCACCCTGATTAATTCCATCCAGAATTTCAATTTTATCGATAGTTCTTACACCTGTTTTTACAATTATACTCTTTGCTTTTCCCTCTCTTATAATCCAAATAAGCTTACCGCTGATATCCGAAATCAGAGCCTCATTAGGAACATAAATACTGCTCGAAGATTGTCCAGTTGCAAGCGAAACTTTAGCCGACATTCCCGGTCTCAGTAACCCGTCACTATTTGTATAAGCAGCTCTGAACATAATAGATCTTGTTTTAACATCCAATTCAGGATCAATAGCATACACTCTTGCAGAATACTCTTTAGTAGAACCCTGAACAGTAAATTTTGCTATAGACCCAATAAGTTTTTTAGTTGCATATTTTTCTGGAATTGAAAATTCTATTACAAGATTTTTAATATCTACTAAAGTTGTAATTTTTGAATTTGGAACTAAATAAGCACCAAGACTAACATTTCTAAAGCCTAACATTCCGTCAAACGGCGCTTTAACTTCACACTTATCAATCTTCGATTTTAGCTGTTCAATATCTTGCGATAAAACGTTGTACTCAGTTTGAACCTGATCAAAATCTTCGCGGCTTACCGCATCTTTATTTAAAAGAATTTTTTGTCTTTCAAGTTTCTCTTTTAGTAAACCATATTGGTACTGAGCTCTTTTCAGCTGAGTCTGGAGTTCATCGTCATTAAGCTTAACAAGTACAGTTCCTCTTCTTACAAACTCTCCCTCTTTAAATCTTATGTCAATCACCCTGCCCGAAACTTCACTTACCAAATCGACACGTTCCTTGGCAACAAGAGAACCTAATCCTAATAAACCTCCGTTATTCTTTTCGTAATCTGCAATATAAAACGATACTGGTAAAACTCTGCCACCGCCACCCTGGCCTCGTTGAGATTTATTATCTTTCTTATCGCCTGCTGCACCATCTTTTCCCGATTTATTTCCTCCATCTCTTCCAACTTTTTCGCTGTTTTCTTCATTAATTTTTGGTTTATTGGTAACAGAATTATATAAATATACAGCAACAACAGTTACTAAAACAATTATTAAATAGGTAAAATACTTTTGAAATGTTTTCATAATTTGAATTCTTCTTTTTGAAAGCCGTTAAAAATGGTTTTGGTTTGACAGAATTTTCGTCATAAAGTTAAATTAAAAAGGATGTTAAACGAAATTTATCGTTTAAACATCCCTTTCTTAAATCACAATTCTATTTCCCGGAACCCTTATCCTCTGTGAGAACCATCACACCATGGGTAGTTTTTTGATTTCCCGCAACGGCAGATGTAGCTGTTCTCTTTGCTCTCCTCTTTACCATCGGGATGAACAAATGTAACTTGACCTTCAATCTTTGCGGGTCCGTTTTGTATTAGAGTAATTTTAGTCTTTTCCATAAAAGTTCAATTTTGATTAATTTTGCAATTATTTTTAAAAAATTTAAAATAAATGCCCGATAACTCAACAACAAATTTTCGTAAACTTCTCAACAGTGAACTATCCAGAATATCTGCGCAAGAATATTCCAAAACTCAGAAAATTCCTGTGGCAATCGTGTTAGACAATGTTCGAAGTCAGCACAATATCGGGTCGGCATTCAGAACGGGCGATGCATTCAGTGTATCTCAAATAATACTTTGCGGAATCTGCGCTACTCCTCCATCTGCCGAAATCCACAAATCTGCGCTGGGAGCCGAAAACGTGGTACCGTGGACATTCTTTAAAGAAACACCCGATGCAGTAAAAAGTTTAAAGGATGAAGGATATTTAATAATTAGTATTGAACAAACTGAAAACTCAACATCACTATTTGATTTAAAACTACCTGAAAACAAAAAAATTGCACTAATTTTCGGAAATGAGGTCAAGGGTGTAGATCAAGTTGTGGTCGATTTAAGTGACATGACCGTAGAGATTCCTCAATTCGGAACAAAACACTCTCTTAATGTCTCTGTGAGTATTGGTATAGTCCTTTGGGAAATTGCACGAAACATACTCAAATAACAAAAAAGGCTAGTCAATTATTTTTTGACTAGCCTTTAAAATTTTTTATCTTAAAATTACTTATCCAGAGTCTTTTCAATGAATCTGATTAGATAATCGTAGTGTGCTTTCATTAACATATCACTAGTTTGGAATGCTTTCATCTTTCTGAGAAGCTCTTTCATCTGATAATATGAGATTGCAGTAGCATCATAATTGTCTTTAGGATTATTGTCAGGTTTAACCTCTTGTCCCATACGTGCAGCAAAAGCAGCTCCTGTATATAAATCACACAATTGAGTCACATATACTTTTTGAAGAACTCTTCTATTTGCATCAATTGTTTGACCAGTAACAAGATTTCCCCAAATTGAACTATTCAGATCATTGAACATATTAGAAACAGTATAAGTCTTAGCAGCACCAAGTCTTGCCTCGGCATTTGTAAGATTCAACAAAACTCTCTTGCTTAAGATTGAAGTCAAAGCCCCTTGATATGCCCTTTCCATAAACATTGCAGGGAAAGTGTTGAATTTATTCATATACTCTTCAGGCACTAACCAGGTTGGAGGAGTAAAGAGATTCTTTTTAAGAAATTCCATTGCCTCAACTTGTTTTGCTTTTTCTACATATGTATATACAGCTCCGGCTTCTTCTACTTTTTTAGGCTCTTCATAAATACCGCCAATCCATTTTGCAACGTGTCCTACATAGCGACGGAACTGATTATTAACTTCGGTATGCATCGCTTTCAGATTGTCATAATCTTCGTTAGGTTCTTTAGTCCATTCGCCTAAGTTTTTCATAACATACTTCAGGTTCTTAATTCCAAGTTCATTAGCTTTCATCTGGTTATCACCTAAATCTTCAGATTGAAGTCTAGGGTCATTTGAACTTGTCTCAGTACCAAACCAATATCTTCTGTCTTTAGTTTTCTCAATAATCCACTGATTGATTTTTGAAACCTCTTTAATAGGATCATTTATATCCATAAATCTTCTGTAGCCCCATTCGATTGCCCATTCATCATAATGGCTGATTCTTGGGAACAATAATTCTCTTGGAATATTATCCTCAGGTTGAGCTACATAATTGAAACGAGAGTAGTCCATAATCGAAGTTGTATGGCCATTCTCTTTTAAGAATTTTGGATCACGAAGTTGCTCTACGGTATAAAAAGCAGTACCTCCGAAATTGTGACGAAGACCTAATGTGTGACCTATTTCGTGTGACGACACGAATCTTATAAGTTGACCCATAAGT
>CAZOOH010000139.1:0-5739 GCA_964581375.1 uncultured Muribaculaceae bacterium | reverse complement strand
AAATTCACTACTGGAGTGAGTAATGATTGCAAGATTAGAATATGAACCTTGTGCAACCTCGTTATTTAGCTCAATATTGAGCTCGTTTCCATTTTCCATTATTGTGTGAGTTATAATTACACTGTGCAAATATAAGATTTTTGATTAACTTCGCAAGTTATAAAAAATATAGGAAAAATAAGAGTTATGGAGATTTCCGCGAAGTATAATCCGAGAGTTGTAGAGGATAAATGGTACGCTTATTGGCTAAAAAACAGGTTCTTTCATTCTGAACCTGATTCACGTGAACCTTATTCAATAGTAATTCCGCCGCCAAACGTCACCGGAGTACTACATATGGGTCACATGATGAACAATACTATTCAGGATGTACTTGTGCGCAGAGCCAGAATGCAAGGGAAAAATGCATGCTGGGTTCCAGGTACCGATCACGCTTCTATTGCAACGGAAGCTAAAGTTGTTGCCAAGCTGAAAGCGCAAGGAATAGAAAAAGCTGATATTTCTAGAGAAGAATTTCTGGTTCATGCATGGGAGTGGAAAGAGAAGCACGGAGGAATTATTCTTGAACAATTAAAGAAACTTGGAGCTTCATGTGATTGGGAAAGGACAAAATTCACAATGGACCCCGATTTGAGTGAAGGAGTTATAAATACCTTTGTCCATTATTATAAAAAAGGTTGGATTTACAGAGGGGTTCGTATGGTAAACTGGGATCCTGAAGGTCAAACCGCAGTAAGTGACGAAGAGGTTATTCATAAAGAGACAGCTTCTAAACTATACTATTTAAAATACTTCATTTCCGATAATGGCAAAAAAAGTGGTGAATATGTTTTAATTGCCACGACCAGACCGGAAACGATTATGGCAGATGTGGCTATCTGCGTTCATCCTCAAGATGAAAGATACTTCCATCTTAAAGGGAAAAAGGTATTGATTCCTCTCATTAATAAAGAGATTCCAATCATTGAAGATGATTATGTATCAATGGATTTCGGAACGGGGTGTTTAAAAATAACTCCCGCGCACGATATTAATGACTACGAAATTGGACTAAGGCATAAGCTTCCTGTAATAGACATTCTTGATCAGTTTGCAAAGTTGAATGAAAAGGCTCAGATTCTTATAGGGGAAGATAGGTTTATTGCAAGAAAAATGATAGTAAAAATGCTCCAAAATGAGGAGTATTTGGAAAAAGAGGAGAGTTATACATCTCAGGTCGGTTATTCAGAAAGAACTAATGCTGTAATTGAACCGAGACTCTCATTGCAATGGTTTTTAAAAATGTCGGAACCTGCTGCTAAGGCTCTTGAATATGTCGAAAACGGAGATATAAAACTTATCCCGGATAAGTACAGGAATACATATAAACATTGGATGGAAAATGTAAGAGATTGGTGCATATCCCGCCAATTGTGGTGGGGACAGCGGATTCCTGCATATTATCTGCCTAACGGCGAGTTTGTGGTTGCTGCATCAATTGATGAAGCAATTATTGAAGCGGCAAAAATTGATCCGAAAATTAAAAAAGAGGATTTAAATCAGGACAGTGATGTTTTAGATACTTGGTTTTCTTCATGGTTGTGGCCAATTTCGGTTTTTGATTCAGGCAAACCGGGTTTTCCGGAAAAAGCTCCTAACAAAGATCTTGCATATTATTACCCTACAAATGACCTTATTACTGCGCCGGAAATTTTGTTTTTCTGGGTGGCAAGAATGGTTATGGCAGGACATGAATTTATGGGAGATATTCCTTTTAGGAATGTTTATCTGACCGGAACTGTAAGAGATAAACAGGGAAGGAAAATGTCAAAATCGTTGGGCAATTCTCCTGACCCTTTAGACTTGATTGAAAATTTTGGGGCAGATGGAGTTCGTCTTGGTATGATGCTTTGCAGCAGTGCCGGAAACGACATTCTGTTCGATGAAAGTCAGGTTGAACAAGGACGTAATTTTAGTAATAAAATTTGGAATGCTTTCAGATTGACTCAGGGATGGGAAATTGATAATGATATAAAACCAAGTGAACATTCTGCAATAGCAGTTGAATGGTTTGATAATTTACTTTCTCAATCGATTGAATTAATTGAAGACCATTTTGATAAATTCAGATTATCGGATGCTTTAATGTTAATTTATAAGCTCTTTTGGGACGACTTCTGTTCATGGTATCTGGAGATTATTAAGCCGAATCAGGGCTCAAAAATTGACTCTATAACTTATAATCATACGATAGAATTTTTTGACAAGCTTTTAAAATTGCTTCATCCATTTATGCCTTTTATTACCGAGGAGTTATGGCATAATCTCGAGGAGCGAAAAGAGGGTGAGAGTATTATGATTTTGCCTCAACCAAAAGTTAAGACTTATTCCGAGTCTCTGCTTGAATCTTTCGGACAAGTAAAAGAGGCTATCGTAAATATAAGAAGTATAAGACAAGCTAAGGGTATATCACCAAAAACTTCTTTAGAACTATATATTAATGGTAATATTCCAAAAAATATGTATTCAATTTTTACAAAAATGGCGAATATATCCTGTGTAATTGATTCATCTGCACAAAGACCGGTAAATGGATCTACTTTTATGGTAGGTACTATTGAGTTTATTTTGCCTATTGGAAATTTGATTGATAAAGATGAAGAGTTAAAGAAAATTGAGGCAGAGTTGAAATATTATGAAGGCTTTTTGGAGTCAGTTAATAAAAAGCTAAGTAATGAAAAATTTGTTAATAGTGCTCCTGAAGCTGTTGTTAAAACAGAATTAAAGAAACAAGCTGATGCTCTTACCAAAATTGAAAATTTAAATATTCAAAAAAGAGAATTATTAGGATAATGTATACTGGAGAGACTGAAATTGATGTAAGGTATTACGAGACCGATCTGATGGGAATTGTCCATCACTCTAACTATATAAGATATTTTGAGTTTGGAAGAGTTAAGGCGTTGGATGATGTCGGTTTACCAATGACCGAAATTGAGAAAAGCGGCTTTATGATGCCTGTTGTTAGTGTTAATTTGAATTATAAAACTCCATCTAGTTTTGGGGACAAATTGAAAATTGTAACTATAATTAAAGAGCTTCCAAGGGTTACCGTTACTATAGATACAATTATATATAATCAATTGGGACAAGAGGTTTGTAACGGTTCTGTCAAATTGGGCTTTATTCATTCAGATTCACGTAAAGTTACCAGATGCCCCAAAAATTTTATTGATGCATTTGCACCTTATTTTGATAAACAATTATAATTTTTTTTAATTATGAATCACATATTACTTCTCGGATCTTTGGGATTACCGGAAATTCTGATAATCGCCTTTTTGGTACTACTCCTTTTTGGAGGGAAAAAAATTCCAGAATTAATGAAAGGAATAGGAAAGGGTGTTAAAAGCTTTAAAGACGGTATGAAGGGAATTGAAGACGAAATAAAAGACTCTGAATCATCAGATAAAACTGATTCCAAGTAGTGAGCAAAGAGATGTCATTCTGGGAACACCTTGACGAGCTTAGAAAAGTATTCTTTCGCTCTGCTATTGTCGTGGTTCTCCTTATGATAGTCGTTTTTGTAAACAAATCATTCGTCTTCGATAAAATAATTTTTGCACCGGTTGATTCCAACTTTATCTTATATCAATGGTTCAATCATTTAGCCCTGTTATTAAATATTCCTGAGTTGGCCCCTGAACCATTTAAGTTAAATTTGATAAATATTGAACTTTCCGCGCAGTTCTTTATTCACGTAAGTGTCTCTTTTACTATTGCTTGCATAATTGCAATTCCTTATATACTATACCAATTGTGGCTTTTTATAAGTCCCGGTTTATATGAGAATGAAAAGAAGAGTGTGACGAGAGCCTTTTTCTTTGCTTCCATCTTGTTCTTTATTGGTGCATTGGTAGGATACTTTTTTGTATTTCCTTTAACAGTAAGGTTTCTTGGCACATATCATGTGAGTGAGTGGGTTGTTAATCAAATTTCATTACAATCATATATAAGTACATTTACTTGGATGATTGTAATAATGGGTCTAGTTTTTGAGATGCCGGCTCTTGTAGCCATTCTTTCTAGATTAGGAATACTGGGAAGGAAAACTCTTAAAAAATATCGCAAACATGCATTTGTTGTTCTAATAATTATTGCAGCAATTATAACACCTACTGGCGATGCTTTCACTCTTTTCATAGTTGGAGCTCCAATGTATATACTTTATGAATTTAGCATTCTTGTAAGCCGTGATCTCGATAAATAATCTTTCAGTTGTATTCGGAGGTTTTACTCTTCTGAATGAAATAAATTTTCACATAAGCGATAACGACAGAATCGGGTTGACCGGAAAAAACGGTTCAGGAAAGTCGACTTTACTTAAAATAATAATGGGTTTAAATACCCCGACATCGGGTCAGGTTTTGAAACCAGGCGGATTAAAGATTGGATATCTGCCACAACAAATGGAACACGCAAAGGATAAGTCTGTAATAGATGAAGCACTTACCGCTTTTTCGGAACTTTTTACTTTACGTGAAAGATATGATGAAATTAATCATGAATTATCTGTTAGAACTGATTATGAATCAGATTTATACCATAAGTTAATTGTCGAATTAAATGAAATAAACGATCATCTGCACTACTCTGAAGATGCAGGAATTGAGGGAGAAACTCAAAGAATGCTAATAGGGCTGGGATTTAAAAGAGAAGAACTTACAAGACATACTTCTACTTTTAGTCAAGGTTGGAATATGAGGATTGAACTTGCGAAAGTTTTATTACGAAAACCGGAATTGCTATTACTGGATGAACCTACTAACCATTTGGATATAGAGTCCATTCAATGGCTTGAGGAGTACCTACTTTCGTATGCTGGCTCAATTGTTCTTATTTCCCATGACAGGAAATTTTTAGATAATATTACAAATCGTACTGTCGAACTTATGTTGGGTAAAGCGTATGATTATAAAGTTCCTTATTCTCAATATCTTATTCTTCGAAAAGAGCGAATAGAACAGCAAAAAGCTACTTATGAGAATCAGCAAAAAATGATTGAGAAGACGGAAGAGTTTATCGAAAAGTTCAGGTATAAAGCGACTAAATCGAATCAGGTTCAGTCAAGAATTAAACAACTCGATAAACTTGAGAGGGTTGAGATTGACGATGAAGATAATTCTCAGATATCTGTCAGATTTCCTTCGGCTCCTCGTTCAGGTCATGTTAATGTTAAGGGGATAGATGTAAAAATGGCTTTTGGAGAGAAGGTCATTTTTGATAAAGCCAATTTTGTAATTGAGAGGGGCGAGAAGGTGGCTTTTGTTGGTAGAAACGGTGAGGGCAAGACAACTATGATGAGAATTATTGTTGGTGATTTACAAAATGTGGCAGGTGAAGTTAAAATCGGACACAATGTCGATATTGGTTATTATGCTCAAAATCAAGAGGATCTTCTAAATAAAAATGATACAGTATATGATACTTTAGACAAAGTTGCTGTTGGCGAAATTCGCACAAAACTTCGTGATATTCTTGGGGCTTTTCTTTTCAGAGGAGAAGATATTGACAAGAAAGTGAACGTATTGAGTGGAGGAGAGCGAGCAAGACTAGCTTTGGCTAAGCTAATAACACACCCATATAATTTACTCTCTCTTGATGAGCCTACTAACCATATGGATATTCGTTCAAAGGATGTATTAAAACAGGCCTTAATGAATTACGATGGTACATTAATCATTGTTTCTCATGACAGGG
>CAZOOH010000138.1:0-5759 GCA_964581375.1 uncultured Muribaculaceae bacterium | reverse complement strand
AAGTTGCCTATGAAGCCGGATTGGGAGAAAAGGGAAGTCTGGGATTTGGGATGATTGAAAAAAGACATGTACAAATTTGAAAATATTAATCAAAAATGAGTTTAGACACTGTTATAAAAATAGGCAAATTTTATCGGCAGGATAAAAATGCATGGAAATACCATGATCAAATTAACTGGGCAATGTAAGATGTTGAGGCTTTATCTAAGAACAAAGATAAGGATGGAAATTCGGTTGAAACTACTTTTTATGAAATAAAAGTACTAAATAAAGGTGACCGTTTTGTTTTTGACCTTTCCAATATGTCTGAGATATTGGATGAAGATAAAAAAAAGAGTATTTTTTATCTGAATTTTAAAACGTCGAAAAAAGATTCAGCTAAAAGATATTTATTAGGTGATTTGGTATATTCATGTTACCAAAACAAAAAAGGAGAGTTTGTTGAAGGTGGCAATTATAGAATGAATGGTACTTGGACGAATAAAATAGTCAAAGGTGTAATTGAAAAGAAATCCTCTTTTTGGTTAAGTGAAGATGTTTCTAAAAGCATGAACAATGATTTTATCCAGAAATTCCGTTCAGAATTTAGACTCCATGCAGATGAAATAGAGTTATTTCTTAAAAATCAAACATCCGTAGTAATTCACTTTAATTTTGAAGGGAAAAGATGGTTTGAAATACCTAATATAATTAACAGTATTGATTACATTTTAACGTTAAATCTTGTACAGGATCATAATGATAATAAAAGTGTAGTGCTAGAAAAATATTTATATAAAACATTGGGCGGAGTAACTCCTGGCTTTATTGATTCCAGTTATAAAAATCGCTTGTTTAAGCGTGATGAAATTATCAGCTTGATGTATGCTGGCAAAGCTACAGAAAAGCCTTTGATCTCAATAGGAGGAAATTTGGGAATAATTGCATTGCCACATTCAGATAATCTAACAACAGAAATGGTTATCAATTTTTTTGAAAGAGAGAAAAATTCCGTTAAAGAAGAAGTCGCTAAAGAAGATGATATTTTGATTGAAGATATTGAAAATGATAATGATTCCCTTTTTGTTGATTTAGTTGATAATGATTTCGATGATGCTGTTAAATTTGATATTATATTTACAAATGTACCAAAGTCTCCTTCAGGAGTGTTCAATGATTTGATTGAAATTTCAAATGTTGAGAAAAGCTTAATAAAAAAAATACATAATAATATCATAGATCAGAGAAATAGAATAGAAAAGCTGGCTAATACTGAATATCCAAATGCAAAAAAAGCCTTTCGTTTTAATATATACAACAGTTATCTAAAAATATTAGGTGATGCTACCAAAGAGAAAAAGAAACTCCAGTTTCATTTACTTAAGGAGATTCCTAAGATATATACGGATAGCTATTACAGTGATCCTTTATTACTTCCCGCCTTTATTGATAAAGTTGAGTATAACATACGAGAAGGAAATCAAAGTTTCGCTATCTTAAAATATGATTTATATTTTCTAATGAACATTCAAAAAAATGATACACTTATGGAAATTCAAAATTCTAAAAGCTACGCTTTAGGAGTAAATTTGGGCATAATGGCCCGACAATTTGCAGCTTGGAGGGACGATTGTCCAATTAAATCGTTCGAGAAATCGTATGTTGGGAATCTTTCTCGGAGAATCTCTTCAATCGAAGAGTTAATAAAGTTTATTTCATTTATTAATGAAAAATTAGTTATCCATGATCGTATGTATCCTGATGTAAAAAAAGCATATCAAGAGCTAACTTGTATAATTAAAAATTTTAAAGATGAGAAGTACAACAAATTCAACTGCTCACTAGGATTCTTTGAAAGTTACTATGAAGTAAAAACAAAAACAGAAAATTTTTAAATAACCAATAAATAATAAAATTCGATGGAAAATTTAATGGAAAAATCAGAAGTGCTTTATTTGTATGAAAGTAAATATTCGATTCCTAATGGAGATCCATTTACTGGAGAGCAACGATACGATGATGAAACTAAACGTGTTTTGGTAAGTGATGTACGCATAAAACGTTACGTTCGAGATTATTTTATTGAACAAAACCAAATGGATGAAGGAAAATATGAAATTTTCGTTTTTAATGATAAAACTCAGGTAGCGGAAGGAAGTAAAGAATCTGGATCATCAGCACGTATGCAATCGTTATGGGCAAAGTATTATCCGAAAAAGCCGGAAAAGAAGATGTTGGAAAAAGCAGCTTTAGAACTATTACAAAAATGCATAGATGTTCGCCTCTTTGGTGGAATATCTACTGAAAAAGAGGCTGCAGTCAACATTACTGGCCCAGTCCAGTTTGCGTTATTAAACCCGTCATTGAATAAAGTTGATTTAAGAATTCACCAGAATACATCCGTTTTTTCATCTAGCGCAGATAAATCAAGAGGAGCAATTGGTACAACTAGCGTCGTTCCTTATGCATTAAATCAAATACATGGTTGGATAAATCCTTATTCTGCAAAAAATAGCGGATTAACAGAAATAGACATTAATGAATTATTTGTTGCTATGTGGAATAGTATCAACAATTCAAATACAAGAAGTAAGTCAAATCAAAGTTCTGTTCTTCTGATTCAAATTATTTATCGGAATCCAAATGATAAATTATATGGAACTGATAAACTGATCTCAATTTCTTCATCAAAGGAAGAAGAGCAAATACGAGACATGGAAGACTTCTCTTTCGACTTCAGTCTAATTGATAATGTAGCAAAATCAGAAAAAGTTAGAGAAATCCGTTTTTATACGGAGATTGAAGCTATTCAAAATAGAATTCTTGCATTAAATAATAGTAAAATTCGATCACTTCCTTTATTTATTGACAATTAATGAAAGGCGTACGATTAAATATCAAAGGAGATTGGGCTCAGTTTAGACGACCAGAAACCAATAATAACCCTTTATCTCATGATTTTATTACAAAAACGGCTATGATTGGAATGATTGGAGCCGTACTAGGTAAAACCAGGACGGAAATGAAAGTGTTATTCCCTGTTTTAAGTGAAGACTTAAAATATGGGGTTCAAATTAAAAATGAAGTCAAAAAACAATCTTGGGGTTTTACTTTTAGAAGTGTAAATAATGCTTGGGAAAAGGCTCCTAAACAAATGGAATTGATTAGGAGTCCGAATTATGAAGTTATCATTTGTTTAACTGAAAATCGGTCAGAAGTACTTTTTGATGAATTTGTCTCATTTTGCAAAGAAGGAAAATCATGTTATCAACCTGTTCTAGGTTTACATAATTGTCCTGCTGAAATTCAATTTTTAGAGAGCGGATTCATTGAATTTGTTCCTGAAGGTATATTTGAAACCTATGGATTTGTTACTACAAAACATATTCCTGCCGAAGGTTATAGTGAATTAATGCATAGGATTGGTTTTGATAAAATTCCCAGTTTTCAAAATCATGATTTTTGGAATCTACCAGAAAAATATATTTCAATAATATATCCTTCTGAAAATAATGTGGTTTGTGTGAGCGGAGAGCATTATATTTTTAATAATTCAACAAAATGGTGTCTGATTTAAGTTATAAATCTCACCCAGATAAGCAATTAGAAGACCATATTTATGGGGTAATAACAAAATCCCATAAATATACTTCTTTGCCTATTGCGGAAATAGCAGCTTTGTTTCATGATCTTGGGAAAATTAATCCTAACTTTCAAAAGAAATTAGAAGGATTAGCAGTTAATGAATATTCGAAACACTCTTATTTATCAGTATTAGCTTTTTTTTATTGTTTAAAAGCAAACTATAATGAGATATATGCTTTAATTGGGGCTAAAGATAAATCTGACTTTTCAATAAAAATATTACAAACAACAGCATTGATTGCATACCACCATAGTAATTTGCCAAATTTTGAAAAATTACCAAATATGGACGAGGTTATTATTGCTGCAGATTTTGCAAAGAGAAACGAATTGTTTATATCTGATTTTTTGAGTTATAAATTAAAGAAAGAACATAATCCCTTTTTTATAAATTACGTTGAAAAAGAATTTTCCAGAATAGGAAAATACACTTCGCATGTCCATTCAAAATTGTGGCAAGCTAATTCACTTAATTATTTCATGGATACTCAATTTGCATTTGCTTCTTTAATTCAAGCAGACAAACGTGATGCTGGGAATAACAATTATTCTCAAATTGAACATAAAATTCAAGAATCTATCCATAATATAGATTTTGTTTTGGAAAGCAAATTTAAAGAATACGATAACGCTCAAAACCCTTCAGATTTAAATCGTCTAAGAACTGCTATTAGAAAAGAAGCCACACATAATATTTGTCGACTATTACCAACAGAACAAAGAGTTTTTACTCTAACTGCACCAACTGGCGCTGGCAAAACATTCTCTTTGTTATCTCTTGCACGCGAAATTCAGCGTCAGAAAAAAAACTTGGGCATAATATACGCATTACCTTTTCTTTCAATAACTGAACAGGTCCAGTTAATTTTAGAAAAAGATCTTAAAATTGATTTTCTACCTATTAGCTCAAAATCACGGAATAATGAGATTGAAAAAGCAGAATTGAATTATGAACAAAACCCAACAAAAGATAATTTACAAAAACTACTTCAAGAAGATTTCATTGAACAAACGTTTGATCACCCTTTTATTGTTACAACATTTGTTCAATTATTTGAGACATTATTAAGCAATCGAAATTCTACATTGCTTAAGTTGCCCAATTTTTCAAATCGTATCTTTTTAATTGATGAGATTCAAGCTTTGCCACCTCGGCTTTACATCTTTTTATCAGCATGGATTGAAGCATTCTGTAGAAAACATAATTCGTACGCGATCTTATCAACGGCAACAATGCCTAAATTTGATTTTCCAACAAAAGAAATACTTGACGATGAAAAGAAACCAGAAGTCCTATTTAAAGATTACAAGAATAATTTACCTGTTGAATTATCTGATTCTCAAAAATATTTCTCTGCGAGCATCTTTAACAGATATAAAATTAATATAATCAATGCTGATGTTTTTTTAATTTCGGATCTAGTAGAACATATCCTTAAGCAAGAACAATCCTGCTTGATAATTTTAAATACAATTGCTGATACTAAATTATTGTACGAAGAACTAAAGGATAGGCAAAATATTATTTTGCTTAACACACATTTTACTCCAACAGATAGAAGCAAAAAAATAGCTATGGCGAAAAAGAGCCTAAGAAACAAAGAAAATGTTATTTTGATTTCCACTCAATTAATAGAAGCTGGAGTCGATATTGATTTTCCAATTGTTTATCGGGACTTGTGTCCACTTCCAAGTCTAATTCAAAGCGCTGGCCGTTGTAATCGAAATAAAACTGTTGATTTGGGGCAAGTTTATTTTTTTCAATTAACAAAAAAACAGGGGAAAGCAAGTTCAGAAATAATATACAAAAAGGAGGCTAGTGAATTTTTAAAGTTTTGCAAAACAGAAATAACTAATGGAATTGAAGAAAATCAACTATTTAATATCCAATCCAAGTTTTTTGAATTAATAAAAGACAATTTGAGCATTGGAGATTTTGATTATGGTAATGAACAAAAAGCTAATATGATAGAATGTGTAAATAAAGCTGAGTTTGATCGCTTAGGACAATTTCAGTTAATTAGTAACGATGCTTTTGGTGAACAATATCGCTACTATATACCCAGAGATAATACTGATTTTGACTATGAAGATCTGGTAAATTTACAGCGAACATCACTTTAGCTATTCCGGTG
>CAZOOH010000137.1:0-5762 GCA_964581375.1 uncultured Muribaculaceae bacterium | reverse complement strand
TCTCGATTTAATCAACTCTGTATTTTTTATTCGTGATTGTAAACTCAACCTTAGTCCCGATAAAATCGCTGCGGGTAAATTCAAAACCTGTTTAAGCTACCATATTGGTAAATGTAAAGCACCATGTGTCTCTCTATTTGATATGGAAGAATATATGGAACAAATTGCAAATATCAAACTTATTCTGCGCGGTGATACCACATCGATAATAAAGGATTTCACCAGGAAAATGTTAATTGCCTCAAAAGAACTTAAATATGAAGAGGCACATCTGCTTAAAGAAAAAATAGCACTCTTACAAAACCATCAGAGTAAATCGATTATAACGAACTCTTTGTCTGTAGATTTAGACGTTTTCACACTCGTGTTTGAAGGGAATCTTGCCTTCGGTAACTTTTTAAGAGTAATTAAGGGAAGTGTTGTCCAGTCGCTTAACTTGGAATTTCGAATACCTATTGAAGAGGAACACTCTCAAATTCTTTCAATATTCATTGCCGAAATTATATCAAAATTCGGAACTCTTTCGGCCGAAGTTCTTGTTCCTTTTATTCCTGACCAATCGTTCTCCGGAACAAAATTTCATGTTCCCACAAGAGGCGACAAATTAAATATCCTTAAGTTGAGTCAGAAAAACTCACTGTTATTTAAACAAGAGAGTATTAAGCAAGAGCAGATTCTCAGGCCCGAAGAACATAAAAACAGAATACTCTTGACGGTTCAAAAAGATTTGAATTTGACATCACTTCCGGTTCATATTGAGTGTTTCGACAACTCTAATATTCAAGGAACTAATCCAGTCGCGTCTTGTGTTGTTTTTAAAAATGGCGTTCCGAGTAAAAAAGATTACCGACATTTTAATATTAAAACAGTAGAGGGCCCGGATGATTTTGCCTCAATGAAAGAGGTTGTGGGCAGACGTTACACAAGACTTCAAAATGAAGGAGGAGAGCTTCCTCAGTTAATAGTAATTGACGGAGGCAGAGGGCAGCTGAATATGGCATATGAAACCTTGGAACAATTAGACTTAGCCGAAAAGATTTCTGTAATAGGTATAGCCAAAAGGCTCGAAGAGATAATAATCCCCGGCGATCCAAATCCGCTGTTTTTAGATAAAAACTCAGCTACATTACGTTTATTAATGCAAATTCGTGATGAGGCTCACCGCTTCGGAATTACACATCATCGCAATCGCAGAAGCAAAAGCATGACAGGTTCAATTCTCAGAACTATCCCCGGAATCGGCGAGGTTTTAGAACAAAAATTGCTGGCAAAATATAAGAGTATTAAAATGATAAAATCGGCACCATTAGAGGACCTTGAAAAAATTATGGGCAAAAAGGGTGCAACAAATCTATTGAAACACCTTTAGAGTGTCTGTCTTGATTTGTCCGAAAGTTTATACCAAACAATCATTCCGTTAATTGAATTGGCCAGGTATGCAATCCACATAAAGACCATAAATATTGAATGTTCGGCTCCTTTTAAATAAAGCACAATCCACATAGCCACACTAATTATGTTAACAATTATCCATAATATCCATTGCTCCATATAGGCCTTCACCATAACATACATTGCAATAATCGATAAAACGGTGGTTGCGGAATCTTTGTAAGGCTGAGGATCATCGTATATTTTCAGAACGAATCCGACAGTAGCTATTAACACAAGACTTGAAATTATCAATATAATCCTCTCTGTAAATGTCATTCTTTTAGCTACCACTGTTACAGACTCCTCCGAATTTCTTCTTTTGAACCATAATATCCAGCCTACAAACTGCATAGGCAAGTAATAAAATGCATTCAAAACAGCATCACCAAAAAGGCTGGCTTTAAAAGAGATATATGCATATAGCGACACATTAATTAATCCGAAAATGTAGTTTAAAATATTTCCTTTTGCAACCAGTACAACACATATCACACCGGTCACAGCAGCCGTAATGCCTGTAAAATCAATCTGCTTTTCAAGAATAGAATATATAAAATTGAGCCCGATTATACCCAAGATAAGCGCCCAGTCGAAGTAATCAAGAGTATTGATCTTTTTTAAACTTATTTTCATAAACTCATATTTAACAAAAACTCAATATCACTTTTTTTGTCGCCTCTTAAAATCAATCTCACTCCGCCCGAAAAAGGAAAAGTAATCCCAAAAATATTAAAATCTGCCAATAGATCGGTCCCAAAAGACCTTATATTACCGCTTGCACTCCCTCGTTTATAATGAGCTATATCGAAAAAAGGAATCACTTGAAACCTTTTAACATAAAGCACCTCCAATAAGAAATTTTGGGTTATGTAAACAGGGAGTACATAATTGAACTTTAATGCAGATATCTCTTGAGCGTAAAAGTTCTCGTATCCTCTCACAAAATTTGAGACATTCTCCTGATAAAAATATTTCCCTGTAACATTTTGATTCTGATATATTGCAGATATTTTTAAACCGTGATTTGGCAGAATTCCGGGAAAATAAACATAACCGGACAAGTAGTGCATTGGTCCAAAAAATTTATCAGTTCCTAAGATATTTGAAAACCGGGCATAAAACCCGAATCCGTTTGACGGATAAATGTTTCTTTTGGCAAGATTTTTTAAGTCATAGTATTGCAATGCTGCAACAAATTGGTAATAACTGTTTTTTGGGGCATCCGCCTGTGACTGATAGCTGTCATTTTTGTATTTAAATGCGAATTGCGGAATCAAAAATCTGCTTCTACCTCCTCTGCTCAAATTTAAAGGCACATATGTTTGTAAAATTCCTCTTATTAATGGTTTTTCAATTGAAGAAGATTTTATCAAGTACTTCCCTGGATGTTCTGAATCTTCCTCTCTGTAAAATTTTAAAGCATCTCTCTCATTAAAATCGGCCGATAATTCAAACACCGGAGCAAGCCCGGAATACTTTAGTCTTAAATGACCGGAATTTTTTCCGTTTTCGTAAGAGTATCCTGCCATTGCAAATGTACTGTTAAGTAAATCCTGGGACATTATCATAAATCCAGGCTTCACCGGAATATCATTTGCCGAGAAAGAAGCTGCTTGCAATTCGTCTATATCATAATAAAGAGGTGCCCAAGAGTGAATATTAACAGAGTGTCCCAATTTTGAATACTTTTCCGAGGTCAGACTATCGCTCTTAAAACCGAACTTCGAACTTGAAAAACTGACTTCAGGGAACTTAACAGAATTAAAATTTAACTCATTTTTAGAGCAGATAACCGGGGAGTATCCTTTGGCAGAATAGTTCAGGAAAATCATATTCCCCAAAGAATCTTCTATAGGAGCCTTTGCCGCAAATCTCACATTTACAGGCATCGATATTTGCTCGTTTTCAGTATTATAACAAAACAAGTTGTTTTTATTTTCCAAATCTGACCTGAAGTAGAGTCTCTTACCACTTGGCCTCAAATATGAAATGTTAATATCTCCAAAATCCCTTATTTTCGTAAAACACCTCTTTGAAAGGGTATAACTCATTAAAGACATTCCGCTTTCAGAGATCATAGAAAAGTAGATTACTCCATTTATACAAACTGCTTCTTTAGCCTGATTACCATCAGGAACTTTAACTTTGTTTACTGTTCTCTCCGATTCAATATCAATAAAAACAAGGTTCGAAGAACCTTCAACCGGATATTCAACAGCCATAACGGTCTTTGAATCTATCGGATATGGATTATACAATCTTGTTTTCCCGGCAAAATATCTCTTGACACCGGTGTTAATATCATAACAAACAATTTTAGAGAAACTCTCTTGTTCCCATCGAACAGATGGCACTCCTTCAGACCAAAATATCTTATTGTCAATATTTTGAATTCCGCTGTTTATAAATCCTGCGTTTGTCAACTTTGTAAAGCATCCTGAGGTGTCTAAATACCCTATTTCAAAAATATTGTCAAGACTCTCCCTGACGGAAATTAATCTGCCGTAAGGAAGTAGTGACAATGATTCATAATTTTCGTAATTATTTTTTGATTTAATTAATGAAATAACTTTTGAATATGGTCCATTTAATGAATCTTCTCTCCTCCACTTATCGACAGCCCTCTCTTGTATCTCCCGAAAAACCGCCTTTTTTGTTTTTAAACCAGTTATACTTTTATAAGAATTATTAGACCCGTTTAAATCAAGAGGATTTTTAAGCCTGTATTTAAGAGCTTTTTCAAACACATCTTGACCGTAATATTCTTCGATACCCGATAAAAACAGATATCCAAAACTATAATGATTTGGCTCATATTTTTTTAAAGTTCCCATAGACCAATGTTGCAGTTTTCTTAAATCCCCTGTAAGGAAAGCTGCTTTATAGTGCAATAGGAATTCGGGATCTCTTCCCCTTCCGCTGCCAGAATATTTAGTTTCGGCATCAACGGCATCGCCCTCAAGTTCCCATTTAGACAAATATAACCCTACACCCAAACCGGCCGCTTGTTCACCAATAAACCAAGAAAGAGGTTTAAAAATCCCCTTCTCAAAGTTCATCATTTGAAAAATGTGCCGCTGTTCATGAAGCGATAACTGCCTTTCCCAAGTTTGAGGATACCCGGAAAATGGCTGAGGAGTCGTTTTAAACTCAGCTCTTTTTGGAGCCCATACAACAAGTCCGTTAGAAAAGATATCGAAAGGATGAAGAATAACCGGAAATTTTTTAGACTTTAAACCATGTAATCCGTTTACTGCTTCTCTCTCTTTTTCAAGAGTTATTGCATATCTTTTAGCAAGCGAATCAATTTGTTCCGGATAGATTATTTTAAAATTTGCAGTAGTAACCACCCTCCATTTTATAGAAGCCGGATCGCTGCCCTGGTTATAAAATTGCGCATTTGTCTTCGAAGTGTTGAATACTAACAGCAGCAATAGTATACCCTTAATTTGTTTAATTCCTATCATTGTGCTAAGTTAGTAAAATGAATTACATTTGTAAATATGAAAAAAACTCTCACGTTACTTTTATTATTCTTTGCCGTTACAAGTCTGAACGCACAGCAAGCAGACTCATTATCATTTATTAACGGTAATTGGAAAACTAACACAATCGCTACCGGATTGGTTCATAAATCATGTCATTTTACACAACACTCTCTTTTTGCTTCAAATCAGTACATATCGGTACTCGAAGTTTCGCCCGAAAGCGGCAGAAAAATAGAACTTTATGCAAGTCCTGTTCTAAAAGAAACCAGTCTATTGGCTAAAGAGAAAGGTGCATTGGCGGCAGTCAACGGTTCTTTTTTTAAATTCAATTATACTCCCAACTATATAGATTACAACTCCGTAGATTATATACGAAAGGGGTTTGCTCAACTGGCCCCCAATACTTTTAAAGAACAAGGCAAGAGAGAGCAACATCAATTAGGTGCACTGGCTTTTTTAAACAACAAACTATATATACTTAAAGCAGACAGACTTGCTGCATGGGAAAAATATATTTACGCCGAAGATGTTATCACTACCGGACCTCTCCTCTTGAAAGCAGGAGTAGATGAACCAATGCTCAATGCCTCTTTCTATACAACCCGACATCCTAGAACCGCTGTTGCAATTAAAAAAGATGGAACAGTACTTTTAATAACTGTCGATGGAAGAGCTGCCGAATCGGCAGGAGTAAGCTTAAAAGAGCTTCTTACAATCGCAAAATGGTTAGGGGCAATTGATGCAATAAATCTGGACGGTGGAGGTTCCACAACTATGTTTATTGAAGGCGCAAGCGACAATGGGGTGGTAAATCATCCTTGCGATAATAAAAAATTCGAT
>CAZOOH010000136.1:3770-5820 GCA_964581375.1 uncultured Muribaculaceae bacterium | reverse complement strand
GATAAAAAATATCTCTTTTTAAAAAAAATACATTTTTAAAAAAACTAATAATGGAAGATTAACTCTAAAGCTTTATGCTCTCCAAATATTGGATTTATAAATTTTGAATATATATCTTTGAAAAAATTTTAAATATTATGAGAACACCAATCAGAACTACAATTGGAGCATTTGTAATTTTTGCAACAACTACACTTTCGATTCAAGCCTGGTCACAAAATATTCCTGAAAAGACTCCTGAAAATCAACAGAGTACAACTCACGATGCGATGTCTAACGTACTCACATACCCGGTACTTTACCACCAGACATCTGCCGAATACCGCGCACTCTGTTACCAGGCATTTAATACCGCAAAATGGAGGCTGGAGAACGAGCTTTCAAAAAGAACTCCGGGCGAAAAGTGGGCAATAATTACCGACGTGGACGAAACTATGGTCGATAACAGCTACATGGAGGCTATGCTTATCAAAAACAAAGTCGATTACAACCATAAATATTGGAAAGAGTGGGTAAAAATGGCATCTGCCACCGAAATACCCGGCGCAGTAGAGTTTACAAATTGGGCAGCAAGCAAAGGAATCGAAATTTTCTACGTGAGCAACCGAAATATGGAAGACGTTCCGCCTACCGTCAAAAATCTTAAAGCTCTCGGATTTCCTTTTGCAGATGAAGCACACGCAATTTTCATGGACAAAGAGTCGTCGAAAGAGAGCCGTCGCCTTTTAATTGCAAGTAAATTCAAAGTAGTAATGCTTATGGGCGACAATCTTAACGATTTCTCAAACGTTTTCGAAAAGAGACCTATTGCCGAAAGAGCATCTGCCGTGGATAAACTTAAAAACGAATGGGGCAGCCGCTTTATCGTAATCCCGAATGCAATTTACGGCGAATGGGAGAGCGCTCTATTCGATTACAATCGCAACCTCACCATTGAGCAAAAAAACGCAAAATTAATAGAGAAACTCAAAGCATATTGATTGAGAAATTCAAAACAAATTGATTGAGAAATTCAAAGCAAATTGATTGAGAAATTCAAAGCAAAACAAATGAAAAACTTAAGGCAGATTACAATTGGTTTTCTCTCACTTGTGCTCGTTCTTGGCAGTTCAAGAATTGAGTCGCAGGAGAGAATGATTTTCGAATCGCAGTACCTCAAATGTTCCGACACCGTACTAATTTTCAAACCCAGAGTAGCACACTCCTACCCCACTCCGGCACTGTATCTGCTTCACGGCTGGAGCGGCAACTACTCAAACTGGAGCACAAAAACCAACATTCAGGCAGTAGCCGACAAGTTCGGATTCATAATTATCACACCTGACGGTTTCTACAACAGCTGGTATCTCAACAACATAGATCCCAATAAAATGCAGTGGCGGGCCTTTTTTGACAACGAACTCTACCCCGTTCTAAAAGAAAAACTCCAACTCGACCCGGCCCGCACCTTTATAACCGGTCTTAGCATGGGAGGTCACGGAGCAATCAACATCTTTATGGACGACACCACCCGTTTCGCAGCAGCTGGCAGCATGTCAGGCGTATTAGACCTTCAAGAAACACGTTTAAAAAATGACCAAATAGCGCAGATTCTCGGTCCATATTCGGCGCAAAACAGCAGATACGACAGCGAAGGGGCTATAAACCGGTTAGAGAGACTCAAGGGTTCAAAAAAAATAGTTATAGTTTCATGCGGTGCCCAAGATGGGCTGGTAGCTTGCAATATTGCATTTGCAAAAAGAGCCGACGAGCTGAGAATTCCAAACGTCTTTCTGCTCAGCCCGGGCGTTCATTCATGGAAGTACTGGATCTTTGCACTCGATATGCATCTGAACATCTTTACCCATTTACTGGACGGGGAGAACATGGGGTACTAAAGGTACTCTTTCGCCTTTATATTGCACAAATACCTCATTGTGAGGTGATTATAAAATGAAACTCAAAAAGTTTATTTAAACTTTTTGAGTTTTGTTTTATAACTATTTGTTAATCAATAAATTGTGCAATATAAAGGCGAAAGAGTTCCCGCGCCCCCGCGCCGCTCCTTGCC
>CAZOOH010000136.1:0-3670 GCA_964581375.1 uncultured Muribaculaceae bacterium | reverse complement strand
AAATTGTGCAATATAAAGGCGAAAGAGTTCCCGCGCCCCCGCGCCGCTCCTTGCCGCACCCCTGCCTTACACCCTGCTTCTGTACAACTCCGCTGTAGGTTTACCGCTGCCGGCGGAACCGAGCAGTTCAAGTTCGTCTAAAAGCGATTTGAACAACTCAACAATACTCTTCAGTTGCTCAACATCTTTTATAACGCCTACTACAATATAAGAAAGCGCCGACTCATTTTCCGGAAGCTTAGTCCCGAAACCTCGCTCCTTGTTAACCACCTCAAGCATCACCTTAGGCAAACCACAAAGTAACTCCCTGATTTTAAAGTTAGAAAACAGCCTGGCGATCCTATCCTCATTATTCCCCTGAATAATAAAAATCTTATCGAACTCCTCAATTCCAATTTCGATATCCTGCATACCGAAAAACTTCCCGATATCCGAAAAAATCCCCCTGTAATAAATTTTAAACAAAAGCCCGTCCCTGTTAACAAAAGGAGCCCTCACCCGAGTATAAGTAACCGACGACTTACCCGTATTAACAGTATAAGTATCGAGATACATCACCCAGTTTTTATGCTTGACCTCAACCCTGCAACCCCTCCAGAAACCCTCATCAATAAACTCCCCGTTCACCTCCTGAGCCATCTGCGCCCATACCTCCTTCTTAGAAGGACCAAAAATTCCCATGATATTAAATTTTAAGATATTATTCTAAACAACAAACTCACATTTCTCATTCTTAAGTTTAGCCTTCAGATACTTCCAATAATTTCTTGTTTTAGCATAATCGATCTGATTAGTAAGAACAGCCACAAAATCCAAAACAGAGAACCACCATTTGGTCCCAACATCGTCCCAAACAGCCCGCACCTCCCGGTCATCGAAAAAACGAATAGATACCTTATTCATAATGATTATTGGAATGAGTTAATGCCGTAAATGAATATGCTAAATTAACTAAAAAAACTCATAATTAAGTATTACTCCTAACATACCCCAACAAGTGCAGATGCTTTTATTTTTTTGTTTTATTTCCATAATGCACTATATTTGCAGCATAATAGAAACAAAACAGAAAATGTCCTTTTTGGAATTTAAGAATAAAATGTTCGACTTGGCATGCTTCAATATCTATCAGATATACGCTTGGCAACCGGGTTTTGACAGGAATAATCTTACCCGTTGGACTAAGAAGGGATATCTTATACGGTTGCGACAGGGATATTTTGCTTTTCCGGAATATCAGAGCAAGCCGGATTATTCCCTTTATTTTGCCAACAGGATTTACCGTCCGTCCTATATCAGCCTACATACAGCATTGGCATTTTATGGGATTATACCGGAAACGGTAGTGCAGATAACCAATGTGACGTCACTAAAAACTGCATCTTTCTCAAATGAATTCGGCGAATATTCGTATAAGAACGTGAAGGAAAATCTGATGTTCGGATATGAGTTGAAGCCAATGACCAATAACCGCACTATACAGTTTGCCACACCGGAAAAGGCATTACTTGATTTACTGTATCTATTTCCGTTTTATGATAATGAGCAGGAATTAGAAGAGTTGCGTTTAGATGAAGATTACTTGCACAATGATTTGAACAAGGATTTACTGATGGAGTACTGTTCCAAGTATCAAAGCAAGGCACTTGACCATCGGGTAAAGTTGCTTTTTAAGACATACGAATTATGATACAAATTGAGCAGATAAGAAATTATTTTCCGGCAGAAATCCGCGGGAAGTCGGGATCCGATAAGCACATCCTGAAAGAGTATTTGCAGTTGATGATTCTGGATTACCTTTCATCCACTCCAAACATACAAAAAATGACTTTTATAGGCGAAACAAATCTGCGTTTAGTAAAAAGGATAGACCGGTTTTCAGAAGATTTAGATTTCGACTGTAAAGACCTCTCTAAAGAGGAGTTTACTGAAATGACAAATGGAGTAATTCAGTTTTTGGAACGTTCAGGGTTACAAGTGGAAGCAAAAGACAAGGAAAATCCGAAACTGACAGCATTCAGGAGGAATATCCATTTCCCAGAATTACTATTCGACTTAGGCTTAAACGGACACAAAGAAGAGCGTTTTTTGGTAAAGGTCGAAAGCCAAGACCAAGGAATTGTTTACCCTCCGGTTATAATAAATATCAAAGGTTGCGGATTCTTTTTCCCGTTTCCTGTGCCATCCGATGGGATTTTGTGTAGTATGAAAATTGCCGCCATGTTCGCCCGTGCCAAAGGCCGTGACTTTTACGACTCAATGTTTTTACTTGCACAGTCAAAACCCGATTATAATTTTCTGTCAAAACGTTGCGGAATAAACAATTTACAAGAGTTCAAAAAAGCAACAGCAGAGTTGCTCAAAACAATCGATTTAAAGAAGAAGCAAAAGGATTTTGAACACCTGCTTTTCAACAAAACGAATAGCGAGAAAATATTACGTTTTGGGGAATTTGCAGATTCTCTAACAGAATAATATAAACCTATTTAAATAACTCTAAATACTCTTTAAATACAAATAGTTTTCCTCGTTTACCTCCTGTTATCTCTTCCAAAATTTGTAAATCCTCTAACTCTTTAATTAGCTTATAAACAGAAGGAAGAGACAGTTTTGTTATTTGATTCGCTAATTGTGCATCTATTATTGGTTTATGATACAAATGATTTATAAGTAACAATGCATTATTTGCCCGACTTCCCAAACCTTGTATCTTAATTTCAATTTCCTTCTGTAGCTTCAATATACCATCAAATGTTTCTATACTGTTTTTAGCTGTTTCAATAACCCCAACTAAAAAGAATTTAAACCATTGCGTTACATCATCCTTTTCTCTTACACGCATTAAGTTATCATAATACAAAGTTCTGTTTCTTTCGAAGAAGTCCGAAAGATATAATATGGGCTTTTTAAGTATTCCTTTTTCTACTAAGTATAAAGTTATCATTAATCTACCAACTCTACCATTCCCATCTAAAAATGGATGTATTGTTTCAAATTGATAATGAATGAGAGCAATTTTTAATAAATCAGGAAAATAGTATTCCTGTGAATGTGCAAACTTTTCGATATCACTCATGTAGTCATTTACGGTATCAAATGTCGGAGGAATAAAAGTTGCGTCACTTATTGAAGCACCACCAATCCAGTTTTGACTATTTCGAAACTCACCGGGTAATTTGTGTTTTCCTCTTACTCCTTTTAATAATGATTTATGAGTCTCTTTTATCAATCTTGAGGAAAAAGGTAACTTTTTCAGGTTCTCAATAGCTGAGTTTAATGCAGATATATAATTTTGAACTTCTTCCCAATCATCTCTTTTTTCTTCATTGACATCATCTTTATCAAGCAATGCCTCTTCAATATTGGTTTTTGTACCTTCAATTTTGCTGGATTTTGTAGCCTCTTTTGCAATATGCATACTGATGAATAAATCAATATTTGGAATATATTCAGAATACATGTCTAATCGCCCAAGCTGTCTATCTGCCTGACTTAATAGACCTAATAATTCCATACTTTCCAGAACCCATTGTTTATTAATTTTTTCGGGTTGAAAGCTTTTATAAGTTCCTTGATTTATATATCTCCCTGCTTTGAAATTTTTCATTTTACATAAATTTCTTAATCAAAAGTAAGTCTTATTTAAGAAATGAGCAAATTTCTTAAATAG
>CAZOOH010000135.1:0-5836 GCA_964581375.1 uncultured Muribaculaceae bacterium | reverse complement strand
TACCATTCAACTACATCTATTATAGCAATTTCAATGCACTGAGGTAAAATTAGGCGCAAATTTAGCTAAAATCCAATAACATTAGTCAAAAAAAACCTAATTTTGAGGGCAATTAATTAGTACAATGAAGACACTTGAGTTATTCGGAGCTTACATTCTGCTTATGAAGAATGTGTTTACGAAACCCGAAAAATGGAGTATATTCTGGAAACAATTTGTTCTCGATGTTGAGAAGCTTGTTTTGGAATCAATTCCTATTGTTGCCGTTATATCTGTTTTCATTGGGGCGGTTATTGTACTGCAAACAGCTTCTAATTTGGAAAATCCGCTTATCCCAAAAATGTATGTGGGCTATATGACAAGGGAGAGCCTTGTGTTGGAATTTTCATCGACGATGATTGCTCTTATTCTGGCTGGCAAAGTCGGGTCAAATATTTCGTCAGAGATTGGAAGTATGCGTATTACAGAGCAGATAGATGCTATGGAGATGATGGGAATTAATTCGGCAAATTATCTGATTCTTCCGAAAATATCGGCATCTGCCATATTCAACCCTTTACTTATGCTTATGAGCTTCATTTTAGGGTTGTTGGGAGGAGCTCTTATTATTTATCTTACTGATATTATAACCTTAGGTCAATTTACCGACGGAATACGATTCGCTTTCAGACCATACTATATATATTACAGTATGACTAAAATGTCCATCTTCAGCGTTATAATAACCAGTGTATCGGCGTTTTACGGATACTATGCCACAGGCGGTTCACTTGGAGTCGGACGATCCAGTACAAAAGCAATTGTTGTAAGCAGCGTTATGATTCTTGTGTTTAATCTTATCATTACTAAACTGATGCTTTAATATGATAATAGTAAAGAATCTTTATAAGAGTTTTGGCGGGAATCAAGTTCTCAAAGATATCTCTGTTACATATAAGCCCGGGCAGTGTTCTCTAATAATCGGGGCGTCAGGTTCGGGTAAAACGGTTCTGCTTAAATCGCTTGTAGGTCTTCACGAGCCCGATTCAGGAGAAATCTGGTACGAAGGAGTTCTTTTCAACAAACTCGGTTTTAAAGAGAAAAAGAATATACGCAAGCAGATAGGGATGCTCTTTCAGGGGAGTGCCCTCTTCGATTTTGCAACAATTGAAGAGAATGTAAGATTTCCTATGGACTTTTTTACAGATTGGTCTCCCGAAGAGAAGCGGGAAAGAGTAGATTTTTGCCTTAAAAGAGTTAATCTGCAAAACGTAAACAACCTCTACCCTAACGAATTGAGCGGCGGAATGCAAAAAAGAGTTGGTATAGCAAGAGCAATTGCGCTAAATCCCAAATATCTTTTTTGTGATGAACCAAACTCCGGACTTGACCCTCAAACCTCAATCCTTATTGATAAGCTGATTCAGGAAATTACCCAGGAGTACAACATAACAACGGTCATTAATACTCATGACATGAACTCCGTTATGGAGATTGGCGATATGCTTGCCTTTATTTATAAAGGAGAAAAGGTGTGGGAAGGGAGCAAAGACGATGTATTAACCTCTGACCATACTGAACTTAACGAATTTATTTTCGCATCCAATATGGCCAAGAGGGTAAAAGAGGCAGCAGGTAAACTATAGAACAGGTTTAACGCTGATTATTTTTACAGGATTTACAGGAATATCTCTCATCCCTGTTTGAACTGCAGCAATCTTATCGACTACATCCAACCCCGAAATTGTCTCTCCGAATACTGTGTAATCGCCGTCAAGCTGAGCACAGGTCGAAGCATCTTCCACAATATAAAACTGAGACCCCGATGACTCTCTCTTAGGATTGGCGGCATCGCCTCTGCGGGCTGCAGCAACAGCACCTTTTTTGTGTTTAAACTGAGGCAGAATTTCGGCCGGAATTGTATAACCCGGACCGCCTGTACCCCAACTTCCCACATTTGTAGTATCTTTCGAAAGAGGATCGCCTGTTTGAATCATAAACCCTTTGATAACCCTGTGGAACAAAATACCGTCGAAGAAATTCTCAGAGGCAAGTTTCACGAAATTATCCCTGTGTAAAGGAGTCTCTTTATAAAGTTTAATACGAATTGTGCCAAGAGTAGTCACAATTTCAAATACCGGTTCTTCGGGAAGATCGGCAGGATTAAATGCAAGTTGTTTTTCCATTTTTACTGTGTCTTGTGTTTGTTGAGTCTGTTGTTCGCTTTTTGAACCGTTTTTACAGCCCCATACTGCAAATAAAGCAATTGCTGAAACAACAAAAAGTTTTAGTTTCATAAACTCTTCTTTTTTTAAATTATCTTTACCTTTGTGGCAAGGCAAAAATACCGCTATTACTCAACCTATGCAAATTATCTTATGAACAGAGCCCTTAAAAAATTAGCCGGCGAAACTGCTGTGTACGGGCTCAGTACAATCCTTGCAAGATTTATAAATTTTTTACTAGTACCTTTTTACTCCAGAGTAATGATTACTTCCGGTTACGGAGAGGTATCGGAAGTTATGGCATACATTGCCATTTTGCAGGTTATCCTTGTAATGGGGCTGGAGACAGGCTGTTTCAGGTTTGCCAACAAAGCAGATAATCCGAACAAGATTTTTTCAAATGCCCTCCTGACGGTTGCCGTCAGCTCTGCCGTAACTCTTATACTTTTTGTTATTCTCAGCAACAACATTGCAACAATGCTCGGCTATAACGGGTACAGCCTCAGCTTCGTTTATGTAGGCGGAATCCTGGCAATAGATACATTTACCGCAATAGTATTTGCAAAACTGAGGTTTGAACACAAAGCAATGAAGTTTGCCGTTATAAAAACAATAAAAATATTGTCTGAAACCTCATTTAACTTCATTCTTTTCCTGTTTGCCCCCGCATATTTAAAATCACATCCCGGCTCATTCCTTCATAATTTTATAGGAACGGTCCCCAATTTTTCATACGTAATTTTTGCAATCTTCTTAAGCTGTGTAGTTCTGTTAATTTTACTCCTGCCCGATATCTTCAAAATTAAATTCAGCTTTAACTCAAAGATATTTAAGCAGATGATGTCCTATTCGCTGCCATTGATGGTAGCAGGTCTGCCTGGAATCATGAACGATTTTATTGACCGACCGATGTTCCGCTTCTTTACACCCGAAGGTATGGACTGGAAATCACAATTAGGAGTATATGCTGCCTGGGTAAAACTTGCTGTATTAATGACCCTCTTCGTGCAGATGTTCCGGTTTGCCTCAGAGCCATTCTTCTTTAACAGAGAGAAAGAGAGCGACTCAAGAGAGCTTTACGCTCAGGTAATGGAACATTTTACAGCCTTTGCCATGTTTATATTCCTGGGAATGATGCTTTTTGTAGATTTGGTTTCATTAATACTTGGTGCCGGTTACAGAGGAGGCTATTCAATACTGCCAATAATGTTAATGGCGAATGTTCTTCTTGGAATTTCGTTTAACGTATCGATGTGGTACAAGCTCACGGGAAAGACAAACATTGCAATCTGGATTACTCTTTCGGGAGTTACTGTAACATTGCTTATCAACATGATATTCATGCCTATATTCTCATACCAGGCAGCCGCATGGGGTCACCTCGCCTCTTACCTGGTAATGCTTTCGATAAGCCTCTATTTTGGAAACAAATATTACCCTATTCCATACAAATGGGGCAGAGTAATTTCGTTTATCATTGCCGGACTAGTACTTTATATTGCCTCAACACTGCTCCCGCAAATGCATCCTCTGTTTAAATATTCAATCCACACTGCAATTTTGCTTATTTACATCGCCTATTATATTAAACTTGAGAAAATTAAACTATGGAAGTTAAAATTGTAAATCTCTCCGATTATCCATTACCGGAATATGCAACAGAACATTCTGCCGGAATGGATTTGAAAGCAAACATTAAAGAGTCGGTAACAATTGAACCGCTTAAAAGAGAGTTGGTTCCGACCGGAATTTTCATAGAGTTACCCGAAGGGTTCGAAGCACAAATCAGACCCCGAAGCGGACTTGCCGCAAAACACGGAATAGGTATCGTTAATTCTCCCGGAACAATAGACGCCGACTACAGAGGCGAAATTAAAATCATACTTGTTAATCTTTCAGAGACTCCATTTGTTCTGAATCCCGGAGAGAGAATTGCCCAGATGATTATTGCAAAATATGAGAGAATTACCTGGAATCTTGTAGATTCATTAAGCGAAAGCAATCGCGGAACAGGTGGATTCGGATCAACCGGTAAATAGTTACTTCTATGGATTTGAGAAAATTATACAATTTGTTCCTCTCCTCATCGGGAGTAGTAACCGACAGTCGTAAGATTGTAAAAAATTCGATTTTCTTCGCATTGAAAGGCGATAATTTTGACGGAAATACATTTGCAGCAGATTCAATAGCTGCAGGAGCATTATGCGCAGTAGTGGACGACAGGAATCTGCCCGATAACCCCAAATTCATTAAAACCGAGAATGTTTTAACTGCTTTGCAACAGTTAGCGGCAATGCATCGTAAGGAACTCGGAATTCCGGTCGTAGGACTTACAGGCACAAACGGCAAAACCACCACCAAAGAACTCATTACTACCGTATTGGCTACAAAATATAGAGTTTGCAGCACAAGCGGGAATTTTAACAACCATATAGGAGTTCCGCTCACACTGCTCTCTCTCGACAATACAGTGCAGATTGCTGTGATTGAGATGGGTGCGAGCAGTAAGGGCGAAATTGAGATTCTCTCAAATATTGCTTGCCCAAACGTGGGACTTATTACAAATGTAGGAAAAGCACACCTTTTGGGATTCGGCTCGTTTGAAGGGGTCATGAAGACAAAAGGAGAGCTCTACGACTATTTGACCATTCACGACGGTTTGGCCTTCTATAATGCCGATAATCCCTATTTGACCGACATGATAGCTCTCAGAGATAGTCTGAGAACAAAAAAGTACGGATTAGAACATGATGGGTACAAAATCGAAAAGAGTACCGCAAAGAGTCCTTTTTTAAAGCTAAAGTGCCCCGGAGGACGGGTTATTAAAACCAACTTAATCGGTGGTTACAATGCCGACAATATTATTGCAGCTCTTACCGTAGGTGCCTATTTCGATGTTGACCCCGGTAAAGCTGCCGATGCAATTGAAGCATACATACCTTCAAATAACCGTTCTCAGCTAATGAAGGGAAAAAATAATACTCTTATAATAGATGCATACAATGCAAACCCCTCTAGTATGAGAGTATCATTGGAGAACTTCCGTAATTTACAGGCAAAAACCAAGGCACTTATTATTGGCGATATGCTTGAACTCGGAACCGAATCGACAAAAGAACATAAAGCTATACTCGAACTAATAAGCGACATTAATCCCCAGAAAATTTTTTTGGTAGGTAAAGAGTTCCGTAACGCAGCCGAAAATAATAAATACTTTCAAGATAATGCCCTATTTTTCGAAAACTCCCTGCTATTGAGAGATTACCTCAAAGAGAATCCAATTAAAAACTTCTCAATCCTAATTAAAGGGTCGAGAGGAACAAAACTGGAAAACACAATTGAAACTCTATAGAAAGCTGTAACACTAAGAGATACTCTCTTCAATATCTATGAATCTAAGCCTTTTGACAGAAAGGAAAAAAGAGAGAACTATACTGCCTCTATAAATTGCAGATACACCTCTGCGAGTTGAAGATTTCACTCTTTTAATTTTGAAAACCATCTTCCAGAACTCACCGTGTGCTTTCAATACTGCATGGAAAAACGAGTATTTTCCCGATAACAGATACATAACAGCCGATACTCCGTCGAGCAACATTCTTATAAACAAAGTAATATGAAGTCTGTATGCG
>CAZOOH010000134.1:0-5842 GCA_964581375.1 uncultured Muribaculaceae bacterium | reverse complement strand
GATGGCAACAATTTTCCATTAATGCAATCATTGAAGGAGTAGAAAATACCATTAATAAACCTGAACCTAGTGCAGATGCAGTATCTGACTCATTAACAATTTTTTCGACGAAGTATTTTATTCCAGGACTTATCATTATATAACTTTTTCAGACAACTCTTTAAATGCCTCCATTTTCTTTTCATCCGGAACTCCTATCAATTCGACGGGATCTGCAACTAATGACCATTCCATCTTCTCTGCAAATGCCTTCAAATACTTAACTCCGCCGCCACTCCAGCTGAATGAGCCGAATAATCCGAATTTTTTCAATTTTGGGTTTATAATTTCAAGCTCACTGCAAAGTTGCTCCATCATAGGGTGCATAGTTGCATTATAGGCACTCGAACCTAAAAGTAGACTCTTATATTTCCATATTTCATTAATGATAAAAGATGGATGAGTTTTAGAAACATCGAATATTCTAATGTTTTTAACCCCCCTTTCAGCAATTAATCTCGCTACATAATCTGCCATTTTTTCGGTATTGCCGTACATTGAAGCAAAAGCAATTACAACACCTTCTTCAGCTTCATATTTACTCCATTTATCATATAAAGAAACAATTACAGATGGATTACTCCTCCAGACAGGTCCGTGAGAAGGACATACAATTTTAATTTCTACACCATTTAAACGTGAAAATGCTTTTTGGACCATATTAGAATACTTTCCAACTATATTTGAATAATACCTTCTTGCTTCACTTTCATAAAACTCAAAATTTATTTCATCGTCAAAAATTGCTCCATCCAAGGTGCCAAAAGTTCCAAAGGCATCACATGAAAATAATATTTTATGATTTACCTCGTAAGACATCATAGTTTCAGGCCAGTGAACCCAAGGAGTCATTAAAAATTTTAATTTATTCTCTCCTAAGTCCAATTCCTCTCCATCAACAACCTCTTTAAAGTTTTCCGGTTTAAGCTTATAATATGCATCAAGCATTTTAAACGTTTTATTATTACCAATAACTATTAAAGAAGGATATATTTTTAGTAAAAGAGAAATCATACTAGAGTGATCCGGCTCCATATGGTTTACAACCAAATAATCAAGATTCCTCCCCTCAAGAATATCATTTATATTATCTAAATAATCATCTTTAGAACCGAATTCCAAAGTGTCAATAAGCACTGTCGATTTATCGGCAATTATATAAGAATTGTATGATACTCCATTTGGAAGCGGCCAGTTATTTTCGAATAAATTTTTCCTTCGGTCATTTACACCTACATAGTAAATTTTGTCACTTACCTTAATTTTTTTCATTACAGTATTTTAATATTTATTATCTATTATTTCTTTAAATTCTTGTTCGCTAACTATTTTAATTCCAAACTTTTCTGCTTTTTTTAATTTTTCCGGACCAGCCTTATCGCCGGCAATTAACAAATCGGTAGAACTTGATATTGAAGAGACATTTTTACCTGAATGTTTTTCGATTACACTTTTCAGAAACTCTCTTGAAACCGAAAAATTTCCGGAAATAACTATTTTTTTCCCTTCAAGAACATTTGAAATAATATTACTTGCTTTCACTTGAGAAAAATTTAACCCAATTTTCTTAAGCTCATTTATCATTTCAATATTCTTCTTATCAGAAAAGTAAACGATTACAGATTCAGCAATTATATCACCAACCTCCTCCACGTTTGAAAGATCTTCTTTATCGGCATTGATAAGTTGTTCAATATCGCCAAAGTGAGCAACAATATTTTTGGCGGTAGTCTCACCCACGTATCTTATACCCAGAGCGAACAAAACCTTCGAAAAAGGAGCGTTCTTTGAATCATTTAAGCTTTTTAAGAACCTTTCGGCAGATTTTATTTTCCATCCGGGCAATAATAGAAGATTCTCAGCTGTAATTTTATATATGTCGGGCAGATGTCTGATTAAACCGGTATTAAAAAATTGATTAATATATGCATCACCTGCAAGGATATTCATTGCTTTACGGCTGCAAAAATGAATAAAAGCCGACTTAATTTGAGTTGGGCACCCCTCACTGTTGGGACAATAGTGTTTTGATTCAGTTTCCTCTTTAATAAGAGTTGTTCCGCAATCGGGACATTTATCAGGAAATAAAACAGGTATATTTAATTTATCCCTTAAAGAAAAATCAACAGAAATTATTTTAGGAATTATTTCTCCTCCTTTTTCAATATATACAAAATCATTAATCCTGATATCCAGCTGTTTAATCATATCTGAATTATGAAGCGAGGCTCTTTTAATTACGGAACCTGAGAGCAGTACCGGTTGAAGATTTGCGACTGGAGTAATTGCACCTGTTCTGCCTACCTGAAAGTCTACCGATAAAAGCCTCGTAAGAGCTTTTTCGGCTTGGAACTTATATGCAGTTGCCCATCTGGGCGATTTCGCCGTATAACCCAGAGAATTTTGAATATTATAATCATCTACCTTTATAACAGCTCCATCTGTGGCGAAAGGAAGTTTTTTTCTCTCTTCATCCCAAAAGTCAATAAAATTAAATACTTCATTTACAGACATGCATTTTATAGAATGTTCCGAAACAGGCAAACCCCAATTTTTCATCTTAGTTAATGATTCAAGATGAGAATCTGCTATCCTTTCTAATGAAACAAATTGATAAATAACGCATTGAAGTCCTCTTTTAGCTACTTCAGTTGAATCTAATAGTTTTAGAGAACCTGCAGCTGCATTTCTTGGATTTGCAAATAAATTGTCACCGGCTAGTTCTCTTTCAAAATTAAGTCTTTCAAATTCACTCCAGGGAATAAAAATTTCACCCCTTGCTTCAAACTCTCCCGGGAAAAACGACCCTGTCAATTTAGTAGGCAGTGATGGAATTTTTTTAACATTATTAGTTACATCCTCTCCCACAATTCCATCACCTCTGGTTAATGCACGAAATAACATTCCATTTTTATATGTGATTGAAATTGCAGTACCGTCAAATTTAAGTTCAGCAGAGAAAGCAATATCTGAAGAATAATCCGATTGAATCTTATTAATAAATAAGCCTAATTCATTTTTATCATATGTGTTTCCAAGTGAAAACATTGGATTCTTATGAGCTATCTTATCAAACCCGTTTACAACTTCATCACGAATTTCAACATCACTGCCAACTTTTTTTGAAGGAGATTCTTCAGAATCGAACTCGGGGTTGTTCTTTTCCAGAGTCATAAGTTCGTTCATAAGAATATCATACTCGAAATCAGTTATTAAAGGAGTATTTAGAATATAATAATTCTTATTATGCTCTTCTATAACTTTCCGGAGTTCAAAAATTCTATCTCGAATATTCTGAGTATTTTTTCTCATATATATAACTCACAAATTTACATATTTTTTAAATATTATTAAATTTGCGCGCTCAACAAATTATACAATGGAAAAATCAATAGTAATTTTAACAGGAGGAGGTCCTGCTCCAGGTATGAACACAGTAGTGGGAAGTATCGCAAAAACCTTCATTTCTAACGGATTCCGTGTACTTGGACTTCATGGTGGCTATAAAGGATTATTTTCTCAAAAGCCGAATTTCACAGAACTGGATTTCAATCTTGCTGATTCTATTTTTAATAAAGGAGGATCGTATCTGATTATGAGCAGATACAAACCGACTCAACTGGATTTTGATGAAAATTTCAATTTAAATTTTTTCGTTGATAATAATATTCAATTGCTAGTAACAGTAGGAGGGGACGATACTGCTTCGACAGCAAACAGGGTTGCAAAATTTTTATCGGAAAAGAATTATAAAATTTCCAACATCCATGTTCCTAAGACAATAGATAATGACTTACCACTACCAGATGAAGCTCCTACATTTGGCTATCAAACTGCCAGCGCAGAAGGCACACGCATTGCTTCGGCTGTTTACGAAGATGCAAAAACAAGTGCAAACTGGTTTGTTGTTTGTGCAATGGGAAGATCGGCTGGTCACTTGGCATTTAGTATTGGTTCTGCATCTCATTTTCCTATGATTATTATTCCTGAAATGTTTAACAAAACAACAATTACACTTGATAAGATTATTAAACTCAGTCTCTCTTCAGTAATTAAGAGAAATATTTTGAGTATCCCTTACGGTGCCGTTATGATTTCAGAAGGAGTTTTTCACGAACTCTCAAGCGAGGAACTATCTAAATCTGGCGTTACTTTTTCATATGACGACCACGGACATCCTGAACTGGGTAAAGTTTCTAAAGCTCATATTTTTAGTGAAATGCTTGAAAATGCGATGAAAGAACTTAATTTAAAAACCAAAATCAGACCTGTTGAAATTGGTTACGAAGTAAGGTGTCAGCATCCAATAGCATTCGACTTGGTATATTGTACTAATCTCGGACTTGGAGTTTATGAATTATTCAGTAAAGGTGAGACCGGATGCCTTGTTTTCGTAAATTCTCAGGGAGATACTGTTCCATTGTATCTTAAAGATTTGCAAGACCCTAAAACCGGCAAAATTCCACCAAGAGGAGTGAACATTAACTCAGGTAAGGTTCAAACTACTTTTAACAGCTTATTGCACTTCCTAAACTCAAATGACTATGAAGCCGCAAAGCAATATGTGCCTAATCCTCAAGATTACGACTTTAAGAAGATACTAAACTGGTAAATATCAGTTGGAAAAGATAATTATATATCAACTTTTTCCTAGAATATTTGGGAACACAAATTCAAATTGTGTTCCCAATTCTTCTATTATTGAAAATGGTTGTGGTAAGTTTTCTGATATTTCGACAGATATTTTACATAATTTAAAAGAATTTGGTGTTACTCATATTTGGTATACAGGAGTATTGGAACATGCCACAAAAAGTGATTATTCAAAGTTCGGGATATATAGAAACAGTTTCGATTATGTCAAAGGAGAAGCTGGTTCCCCATATTCAATTAAAGACTATTACGACGTTGATCCCGATTTGGCTAATGTTATTGAAGACAGATTATTTGAATTTGATGAATTAATTAAAAGAACTCATGATGAAGGCTTAAAAGTTATAATCGACTTCGTGCCAAATCATATTGCAAGAGAATATTATTCAGATTCCAAACCCGAAGGGATAATTGATTTCGATAGTAACAACTACTATTTGCTTAATGATGAGCTTGTTTTGCCAGTCAGTAATCAAACATATAAAGAGATTCCCGCTAAAGCTACAGGCAATGATTGTTTTAGCGAAACTCCAGGTATCAATGATTGGTATGATACAGTTAAGTTGAATTACGAAAATCACTTTACTTGGACTAAGATGATTCAAATTATCGATTATTGGGCAGGAAAAGGAGTTGACGGGTTTAGGTGCGACATGGCAGAGATGGTCCCTATAGAGTTCTGGAATTGGGTTATACCCGAAATAAAATCAATCCATAAAGATTTAATTTTTATTGCAGAAGTATACACAATATCTAAATATGAATTATTCCTATCAAAAGGAAATTTTGATTTTCTTTATGATAAAAGTGGAATGTATGATACTCTTAGAGGAATTATAACCAATGATTTACCGGCCAGTGCTCTTTCCGGTGTTTGGCAGTCAGTCGACAAATATCAACACCGATTATTAAACTTCCTCGAGAACCATGACGAAGTGAGAATAGCTTCCGATTTTTTTGCCGGCGATCCTTTTAAAGCATTACCGGGATTAGGAGTATCTCTTCTATTGAATACATCTCCCTTTATGTTGTACTTCGGCCAAGAACTGGGAGAGAGAGGTATGTACTCCGAAGGTTATAGCGGACTTGACGGAAGAACGTCAATATTTGATTATTGGTCAATTGATTCTGTTAGAACATGGGTATTAAA
>CAZOOH010000133.1:0-5850 GCA_964581375.1 uncultured Muribaculaceae bacterium | reverse complement strand
TCAGAGCCGGTTCCCCTGAATTTGTGTTTTTTGAAGGACCTCCTTCAGCAAACGGGATGCCCGGAATTCACCATGTAATGGCACGCTCGATTAAAGATGTATTTTGCAGATACAAAACTCAGAAAGGATTTCTGGTAGAGAGAAAAGCAGGTTGGGATACACACGGCCTCCCTGTAGAGCTTGGTGTGGAAAAGATGCTTGGTATTACTAAAGAGGATATTGGTAAATCTATCTCAGTCGAAGAGTATAATGCTGCTTGTCGTAAAGAGGTTATGAAGTATACAAAAGAGTGGGAGACTCTTACAGAGGAGATGGGTTACTGGGTAGATATGAAAAATCCTTATATTACTTATGACAACCGATATATCGAAACTCTTTGGCATCTGCTTAAAGTAATCTATAACAAAGGATTGCTTTATAAAGGATACTCAATTCAACCATACTCTCCTGCAGCAGGAACCGGATTAAGTACACATGAATTAAATCAGCCTGGCTGCTACAGAGATGTAAAAGACACTACATGTACGGCACAATTTAAAGTCATAAGAGATCACAAGTCGGAATATTTGTTCAGTTCTGCAGATGAGCAAGTTTTTATACTCGCCTGGACAACAACACCATGGACACTTCCTTCGAATACTGCACTTTGTGTTGGACCTTCAATAAAATATATTAAGGTAAAATCATTCAACCCATATACAGGAGCACCTGCTACATACATCCTTGCACAAGAGTTACTACACAACCACTTCAATCAAAAGGCCGAAGGTATTGCTCTCAGTGAATTCAAACCGGGCGATAAATTAATTCCGTTTGAGGTTACAGGTGATGCAATAACCGGTAAAAAACTTGCTGGTCTTAAATACGAACAACTCATTCCGTGGATTAAGCCAGAAGAGAATACTTTGCAAGTAATTACAGGTGACTTTGTTACAACATCGGATGGTACAGGTATCGTGCATATTGCTCCTACATTCGGGGCTGATGACGACAGAGTTGCAAAATTGCACAAGATTGCCCCGATGCTTGTTAAGGATAGTGAAGGGAATATGCAAGCGCTTGTTGACAGGACAGGAAAGATGTATCGTATTGAAGATCTCGATCCTCAGTTTGTTGCTCAAAGAGTAAATATTGAAATTTATAAAGATTTTGCCGGCAGATACGTTAAAAATGCATATGACTCTTCAATCAAAGAAGATGATATACCAAATATTGATGTAGATATAGCTGTTACCTTAAAGCAGCAAGGTCTGGCATTTAAAATCGAAAAACATACCCACTCATACCCTCATTGCTGGCGTACCGACAAACCGGTACTTTACTATCCGCTTGACTCATGGTTTATCAAGACAACCGCAGTTCAGGACAAGATGATTGAACTAAACAAAACAATTGACTGGAAACCTGAGGCTACAGGAAGCGGAAGATTCGGCAAATGGCTCGAAAATCTGCAAGACTGGAACCTCTCAAGGAGTCGTTATTGGGGAACGCCGCTGCCTATCTGGAGAAGTGCCGATGGAAACGAAGAGATATGTATAGGTTCGGCCGAAGAGTTGTACACCGAGTTGGAAAAATCGGTTAAAGCCGGTTTTATGAATAGTAATCCTTTAAAAGAGGCCGGATTTGTTCCCGGTAATTTCAAAAAGGAGAATTATGAGCAAATAGATTTACACAGACCATTTGTAGACAATTTTATTTTGGTGTCGCCAACAGGAAAAATGATGAAACGCGAAACCGATCTTATTGATGTTTGGTTCGACTCAGGTGCAATGCCTTTTGCTCAAGAGGGTTTGGAAAAACTCGGCCAAAAATCGTTCGGTCAAATTGCCGATTTCATTGCCGAAGGAGTTGATCAAACAAGAGGCTGGTTCTTTACCCTTCATGCTATTGCTACAATGGTAAATGAAACAGTATCTTTCCGTACAGTGCTTTCCAACGGACTTGTTCTCGACAAAGACGGGAACAAAATGAGCAAGCGTCTTGGAAATGCAGTTGACCCATTCTCTACCTTAGACGAATACGGTGCAGATGCCCTTCGCTGGTATATGCTCACAAACGCTCAACCATGGGACAACCTTAAATTCGACATTAGCGGAGTTGATGAAGTGAGAAGAAAGTTTTTCGGAACACTCTATAATACATATTCTTTCTTTGCTCTTTATGCCAATATCGATAAGTTTGACAACAGAGCAGTGCAGATTCCGGTTGAGAAGCGTCCTGAAATTGACAGATGGATTATTTCTCTATTAAACAGTTTAATAAAAGAGGTAGATGAGGATTATGCCAATTACGATGTAACATCGGCCGGGCGAAAGATTCAGGATTTTGTGGGCGACAATTTAAGTAACTGGTATGTTCGTTTGAATCGTAAAAGATTTTGGGGAGGAGAACCCGATGACGATAAACTATCTGCCTACCAAACCTTGTACTCTTGCCTTGAAACAGTAGCAATACTTGCAGCTCCGATTGCTCCTTTCTTTATGGAACAACTCTATCTTGACCTCAACAAAGTATCTGCCAATCATAAAGAAGTATCTGTACATCATGTACTTATACCTGAGTACAAACCTGAATTGATTGACAAAGACCTTGAGGAGCGTATGGAACTTGCTCAAAGGGCATCTTCGATGATTCTGGCTTTGCGTCGTAAGGTTAGTATTAAAGTGCGCCAACCTTTGGCAAAAATTCTCATTCCGGTTTTGGACGATTCGATTAAAAATCAAATTGAAAAGGTAAAACAACTTATTTTGACAGAGGTGAATGTTAAAGACGTTGAGTATATCCATGACACAAAAGGACTTATAACCAAAAAGATAAAACCTAATTTTAAAACTTTAGGGAAAAAGTACGGTAAGCTGATGAAGGAGATTTCCGATGCATTTACTGGATTTACTCAGGATCAAATATCTGAAATAGAATTAACTGCTGCCTATAATTTGGTTCTAGCTTCGGGAAGTGTAGAAATTTCGACTGAGGACTATGAAATCAGTTCTGAAGATATGCCGGGATGGTTGGTTGCCACTGAAGGTAAACTAACTATCGCTCTTGATATTACGGTCGATGAGGAATTAAAGAGAGAGGGTGTAGCAAGAGAATTGGTAAATCGTATCCAAAATCTGAGAAAAGATTGTAAATTTGATGTCACCGACAAGATAAAAGTTCTTGTAGAAAACAGAGAGGAGATTGTCGATTCTCTCACAAAATATGCCGATTATATTTGTAACCAGACTCTCTCCGTTAAGATAGATGCTGTTGCTCAAATAGATGGTGCGGCCGAAATTGAGTGGGACGATGAAACAATCAAAATAAAAGTAGAAAAAATTTAGTATTGAGAAAAAACAGTTTTATAAATATTTTAGCCCTAAATAAACCATGAAGAAATATTCCGATACCGAACTTATCAGAAAGACAGTTGAAATAGCCAATTTCAATGCTTCGTCCGGTTTTGGGGGCGGCCCATTCGGTGCTTTAATTGTGAAGGAGGGCGAAATCATCAGTAGTTGCGGCAACTCTGTTACTGTAAATAATGATCCGACAGCTCATGCCGAAGTTAATGCCATAAGAGAAGCATGCAGCAAACTCAAAACCTTCGATCTTTCCGGGGCAACTCTTTATACAAGTTGCGAACCATGTCCCATGTGTTTAGCTGCCGCTTATTGGGCCAGAGTCGATAAAATATGCTTTGCGGCCGACAGACATGACGCAGCCGAAGCCGGATTCAGTGATGCATTCATTTACAATGAGTTCACAGTTCCACTTGAACAACGATCTATTCCTATCGAACAAATTGATACCGATGATAAAGTGCTTCCGTTTTCGACTTGGAAAGAAAACGAGAAAAAGACTTTATACTAAAAAATTTTACTAATTTTACGTTTTAAATTTTGATGAGTTATGACAAAGAAAGAGATACACGAAGAAAAAGAGAAGGTAAGATACAGCGATGAGGAGCTTCTAATGTTCAAAGAGCTTATCCAACAAAAATTGGAAGCAGCGCAGGAGGAGTACCAGCAACTGAAATCTGCCGTAACTCATAGTGCCAGCAACGATACCGAAGATACTTCACCTACGTTCAAAGTTTTGGAAGAGGGAGCATCTGCACTTTCAAAAGAGGAATCAGGTCAGTTGGCACAACGTCAATATAAATTCATTCAGTCACTTGAGGCTGCCCTTATTCGTATTGAGAATAAGACATACGGTATTTGCCGCGAGACAGGTAAACTGATACCTAAAGAGAGGTTACTTCTGGTACCGCACGCTACTTTATCGGTTGAGGCAAAAAACAAGAGAGACTAAACAATGCATATCTCCAAAGGAGCCAAAATTTCGGCACTGATTATTGGGCTGCTCATCATTGATCAGATTATTAAAATTCTGATTAAGACCAACATGACATTGGGTGAGAGTATTTCAATATTCGGGAATTGGGCTCAAATTTATTTTATTGAGAATAACGGAATGGCCTTCGGAATGCAGTTCGGAGGTACATTCGGTAAGCTCTTGCTGAGTCTGCTCAGGCTGGTTCTTATAGGAGGGATCATCTATTATTTGTATAAACTGGTCAGGTCTAATGCTCCCACAGGTGTGCTAATAGGTATTTCGCTGATACTTGTTGGTGCCATGGGAAATATTTTCGATTCACTTTTTTACGGATTAATATTCAACGAATCTACCTTTACGCAAGTTTCAGATTTATTCCCATCTTCGGGTGGTTATGCGCCTTTTCTGTATGGTAAGGTTGTAGATATGTTTTATTTTCCATTAGTAGACACAACCCTTCCGGACTGGGTACCATTTAACGGGGGAGAAAGGTTTATTTTCTTCAGGCCTATTTTCAATTTTGCAGATTCTTGTATTACAATAGGTGTAATATATCTGATTCTTTTCCAACGTAAGTTTTTCAAGAATCAGAAATAGCTTAGATTTTCGACTAATTAATAGTCTAATTTTTCCATTAATTTTTTTCTGGAAAAGTGGATTCTACTTTTCACTGTACCAAGATGAAGACCAAGTTCGTCGGCAATCTCCTGATATTTATAGCCTCTGTCGTGCATCTGAAATGGAATCCTATATTCGGGATCAAGAGAATTCACCATATCGGATATCTCTTTAAAACCGTAATCTGATTCCGGATTTTGATAAGCAGGTTTGTTATTAAGTATAAACTCATTTACTTCTTCACTAAACATTGTTCTGCCTCTTACCCTGCGGCGGTAATCATTAATGAATGTATTCTTCATTATTGTGTAAACCCAGGCCTTGATGTTTGTGTCTTCGTTGAATTTATCCTTGTTATTTAAAGCTTTAAAAAAAGTCTCCTGAAGCAGATCATTAGCGTCCTCTCTGTTGTATGTAAGACTATATGCGTATCTCGATAAATTTGGTTCCAGTTCAATGATCTCCTTTTCAAAATTATTTGTTCTCATCGCAATCAATTTTTAAAAGTTGCCGGCACCACCCGGTTAATTGTATGACCTTGTCAATCTTTCTGCACAAAATGGAATTTCATATTGGTCATTGGTTTTTTTAATTCCACTGTAAAGGTATATTTTAAAAAATTATTGTTCAATTTTTAGGCCACATAGTGTCGTCTATTAAATGATAGAGAATATCTATCATTTATAATGCGCTGTATGACAGATGTATAGCTCATATCGAATTAGGCAGTTTAAAAATTATTCTTAGCCATTTCCGGGTGACAAAATTTCAGTAAGCGCAACTACCTTAAAGTTAGCAATAAATTTTTGCGTGGATGAAAAATTTGCATATCTTTGCACTCCGTTCTTAAGGAGAGATGGCAGAGTGGTCGATTGCGGCGGTCTTGAAAACCGTTGAACTGCGAGGTTCCGG
>CAZOOH010000132.1:0-5851 GCA_964581375.1 uncultured Muribaculaceae bacterium | reverse complement strand
CAATCTCTTTTAAACACTTAGGAATCTTCCAGGCGGAGAGAAACAAAGCAACCAGTAAAATCGTGAGAATTGCCATATAAACCGGACCACCAACGATGAATAATCTAAACATATTAATTTGAATTTAAAGTTTATGCAAAGGTAGAAAGAATAGAAGCAGGGCGGATTGTCAAAACATTGCATCGAGGTGTAGAATCACTCTGTTAGCCCAAAAACGAAGAAGAAGATGATTCAAGATATTATGGAATCCATACCTTTATGATATGAAAAAATTCTTTTCACCCCTATATTGGCTTTTTTCAATGTTTGTATTGAGTGGTGTCTATTCAAGTATTTTAGATACATACTCTTACGCGTTTTTTTTATCGGTAATGATGTTGCCAGGAGCTCTGTTTGCAAAATACTTCATCTCCAAGATATCATTTGAAAATAAATTGAAAGCAGCCCTTCACTTAATATATATGTTTATAGGCTCAATATATATTGTGAGTATGGGTGTTACATTTGCTTACTGGTATCTGTTCAAGCTTGATTCAAAGGCAATTCCGCTAATAATTATAAATCCGGTTTTTATTTGGATGGTGCTATTGTTTTTTATTGGGGCAGAATATCTCATTAAAAAGAGGTTCTTTTTGGAGGAGAGTGCAGATTCGTTCGTCGAATTCGTATCTGACCGAAAAACAATTAAACTTCCACCTGAAGAAATTACATATATTGAATCCAGAGATACGGAGGTGTTTGTCCACACTAATGCCGGCAAACAATTCCGAACAAAAATGAGAATTTCCCAATGGGAGGAGACTCTTGATAATAGATTTATAAGAGTTCACAGATCATTTATTGTAAATGAGCATCACATAGAACAGGCAAATGCAACAGGCTTAGTAGTTGGAGGGAAGTTAATTGAAGTGTCAAGGAAATACAAAACAAAAATCAAAATTTGTTGTTAAATATTATATAAACATTAAAACAAGTAAAATGGCAGCAACTAATATATATTTGAACTTCCCGAGAAACACCGAGGAGGTTTTTAATTTTTACAAAGAGATTTTTGGAGTGGAGTTCAGTGGGGGAGGAGTAGCTCGTTTTGGCGATATACCTCCAACTGAGGGATTGCCCCCAATGCCGGAAAAAGATAAAAATCTTATAATGCATATAGAACTTCCTTTACCGGGAGGCGTCCTCTTAATGGGCTCAGACGCGCCTGAATCGATGGGATTTAATGTAGTTGTAGGAAATAATGTTCATATTACTCTTGACCCCGATACTAAGGCCGAAACCAAGAGGCTCTTTGATGCTCTCTCTAAGGGAGGGAAGGTTACGATGGAGCTTCAGGAGACTTTCTGGGGAGCATATTACGGAAGCTGCACCGATAAGTTCGGTGTTCAGTGGATGTTTAATTGTACGGGAAAATAAGCTCTTTAAAAGAGTTTAATTAAACCAATTCCGCTGAGCATTACAATTGCAATTGCTACAGGGGCAACGAATTTGAGAATAATCATAACTGAGTTAAACAGATACTTTTTCATCGGAATTGTACCGGAGCTTGTGAGTTCGTCTAGAACATCTGCCTTTTTAAGTCGCCAGCCGACAAACAGAACTACAAATAAACCGCCTAACGGCAACATTATATTATTTGATGCATAGTCGAAAAGGTCGAAAAGATTCTTACCGAATAATTTGTAACTGCTCAGACTTCCTTCTGAAAGGGAGCAGAGAATTCCTGTAAATGCAAGTACGAGTGAAGTTGCTATAACTGCTTTTAATCTTGATATTTTAAGCTCTTCCGAGAGATATGCTACAACGATTTCGAGCATTGAAATTGAAGAGGTTATAGCTGCTACAAAAAGCACTACAAAGAAAAGGACTGAGAATACAGCTCCGAATGGCAGTTGTGCAAAGATTTGAGGTAGTGTTATAAATACAAGGCTGGGGCCGGCAGTAGGATTTACTCCAAATGCAAAAACGGCGGGCATGATAGCTATTCCGGCAAGAACGGCGAATGAGGTATCTGCCACAACGGTAATTAGCGACATGTGGCGAATGTTCTCTTTTTTATTTACATACGATGCGTAAGTTATGATACATCCCATTCCCAGGCTGAGGGAGAAGAAGCCCTGGCCGAGTGCATCTAAGAATGAAGATGCTGTAAGCTTTGAAAAATCGGGATAAAACAGAAACTTCAATCCTTCGGAGGCTCCGGGTAAGGTGACTGAACGAACAAGAAGTATGACAATAATAACGAATAGCATTGGGGTGAGGAATTTTGTATATTTTTCAATCCCCTCTTTAATTCCGCCGGCAACAATAAGTGCAGTGAGACCCAGAAAAACCAGGTGCATTATTGCAGGGCGGAATGTTGCTGTTGAAAAATCGGCAAAGGTGTGTTTAAGTACCTCGTTGTCGGTAATAAGGAATCCTTTTGAAAACGACTTAATTATATACTCTATGGTCCAGCCTCCTACCACTGAATAGAACGACAGGATTGTAATTGTGACCGCAACACTAAGCACTCCGATAACGATGAACCAGGATTTTGGGGCGAGTTTTTTTATAGCTCCGAATACATTTGACTGCGAACGACGACCTATTACAAACTCTGCATACATTATTGGCAAAAGCAGAACTGTTACAAATGCAAGGTAAACAAGTATGAAAGCGCCTCCGCCATTGTTCCCCACCAAATAGGGGAATCTCCAAAGGTTACCAAGGCCGATTGCTGCTCCTGCAAGAGCAACCAGTGCTCCGAAGCGACTGCCGAATCCGTCTCTTTTGTTGTGCGACATAGTGTTAAGTTTAAGTTGTAAAACAAAGATAAAAATTAGTTTGCTTTTTAATAACTTTGCAACGTTATGGAAAACAGAATTTGCGAATTATTCGGGATACAATTTCCCGTTATTCAAGGTGGAATGGTTTGGTGCAGCGGATGGAGGCTTGCATCGGCAGTGAGTAATGCAGGTGGATTGGGACTTATTGGTGCCGGTTCTATGCACCCCGAAGTGTTGAGAGAACACATTCAAAAATGCAAAGCAGCAACCGATAAACCATTCGGAGTAAACATTCCTTTGCTATATCCTCAAATTGAAGAGATTATGGCAATTATTGCAGATGAGCGTGTGCAGATTGTTTTTACATCGGCAGGGAATCCGAAGAGCTGGACAGGGTATCTGCACGAAAGAGGAGTAAAGGTTGCGCATGTTGTTTCAAGCTCAATTTTTGCAAAAAAGGCTCAGGATGCCGGAGTTGATGCTATTGTTGCAGAGGGGTTCGAAGCCGGTGGGCATAACGGGCGCGAGGAGACCACTACATTTTGTTTAATACCTGCCGTTAGAGAGGTTGTTTCTGTTCCGTTAATTGCCGCCGGAGGTGTTTGTTCTCAAGCCGGTTACAAAGCAGCGTTGGTCCTTGGTGCCGATGGTGTACAGATTGGGACTCGTTTTGCTTTGTGCAAAGAGAGTTCGGCTCACGAGAATTTCAAACAGCGTTGTCGTGGCCTTAAAGAGGGCGAAACGAAGTTACTATTGAAAAAACTAGCTCCTACTCGCCTGGTAGACAACGATTTTTCGAATGATGTTCAGGCTGCCGAAGCGAGAGGGGAGAGTGCCGAATTCCTAAAAGAGTTGCTAGGTAAGGGTCGCGCTAAAAAAGGAATTTTTGAAGGCGATTTGTCGCAGGGTGAACTCGAGATAGGTCAGGCAGCCTCAATGGTTCGTCAAGAGGAGAGTGTGGAAGATATTTTCAGAGAGCTTTTTTGTGACTGAACAGCCATGGAAAAAGTGCTTCTTCTTTAAACGCATTGTCCCATGAGTTGTGTCCGACACCGGCAAAAATGCTGAATTTGACATCACAACCCTGACTTTTAAGCGTTTCGTAAAACCTCGAAGAGTTTACAGGAGGAACAACACCGTCGTTATCGCCATGGAATAACCAAATTGCTGTTTTTTTGGCGAATTTTTTTGTTTTTGAAACATCACCGCCGCCACAAATTGGAAATGCAGCTGCAAAAGTGCCGGGCATTCTCCATACAATTTCAAGAGTTCCCATTCCCCCCATTGAGAGGCCTCCTACATAAACCATCGATTTGTCTATCTTACCCGACGAGAGCCAATCTTCGACAAGAGAAATTAAGGTTTTCATAGGAGCAGTTGCTTCATCATTTACTCCAAAAGTGAAGGCTCTTTTTGCTCCTACGGTATTACTTCTCACATTTGCCCAGTAATTATCGGCCGGACATTGTGGGGCAATAACAATTGCTGGGAATTTGCTCTTTGTGTTATCTAAAAGAAAAGATTTTCCGTGGACAAGCTGTTTTTCATTGTCGCTCCCTCTCTCTCCGGCACCATGAAGAAATACAACCAACGGATATTGCTTTGTTGAGTCGTAATTGTCGGGAAAGGAGACTTTATATGGCAAGGTATATCCGTTCTGCATAAACATTCCATTGACAAACTGTGAGTAAGCATTAAGCGAAGTAAGCAGAATAAATGCGATCGAAATTAGCAGAATCTTTTTCATAAGAGTTTATTTACGATGAGTTTAATTGTCTAATTTAAAGCCTATTGTGTTCTTTTCGTCGGCCGAAGAGGTCGATATCCAAAGCATGAATTCTCCCGGTTCTGCTGTATAATTCATTTTTGAATCATAAAAAGATAAATCCTTTTCGGTTATTACAAATTTAACAACTTTTTTCTCACCCGTTTTCAATAAAATTTTTGAAAATCCCTTAAGCTCCTTAACGGGCCTTGTAACACTTGCAACAAGATCCTTAATGTAGAGTTGCACAACCTCTTCTCCGTCAACGTTTCCCGTATTTGTAACTTCGGCTGTTACAGTAATACTCTCACCTCTTTTGATAACCTTTTTATCAATTTTTATATTTGAGATTTCGAAAGTGGTGTAACTAAGTCCGTATCCAAACGGATACAAAGGAGAATTATCGACATCTAAATATGAAGAACGGTAATCTGCCTTAGGATTTGCAGGATCAACAGGTCTTCCGGTATTTTTATGATTGTAGTAGATTGGAAGTTGACCAATATTTCGAGGGAAAGATATTGTGAGTTTGGCAGATGGATTGTAATCGCCCGAAACGACATCTGCAATACCGTGTCCTGCCATTGTTCCCGGAAACCATGCTTCCAGTATGGCGTCCATATTTGCATCTTCCCAGCTAAGATCGAGTGGACGTCCATTAAACAGAATAAGAGCGCACCTCTTTCCGGTTTTCTTAAGCTCTTTAAGAAGTTCCTGTTGAACTCCCGGCAATCTTATGTTCGTTCTTGAAGCAGCCTCCCCCGACATGTTAAAATCTTCGCCCATTGCCAAAATCACAAGATTCGCCGAACGAGCAGCCGACAAAGCCTCTCCAAATCCAGACTTATCGACGCCATCAATGTCGCACCCCTTTGCATAAATAAATTTTACATTGGAGTCTTTATATTTTTCATTTAAACCCTCAAAAAGAGAGACACTCTCTTCGCGGATACCTTTACCGGCCCATTCCCCATTAAGACTGCGCTTCTCTTTGACCATAGGACCAATTAATGCAATTGTAATTTGCTTGTTTTTATTAATCGGAAAAACAGCGTCATTTTTAAGCAGTACGGCAGATTTCCTTACAGCTTCTCTTGCTTTTTCCAGATACTCCGGTTTCATAAGAGCACTCTTTTCCCTGTTTGTATCCAGGTATTTATAAGGATTGTCAAAAAGACCGAGCACAAATTTCATTTCCAAAATGCGACGAACGGCATTATCGAGTGTTTCTATTTTTACAAATCCCTCTTTAACAGCTTTTTTTAGATTGTCAATATAGACACCGTCGGCCATATCAAGATCAACCCCGGCATTTACG
>CAZOOH010000131.1:0-5869 GCA_964581375.1 uncultured Muribaculaceae bacterium | reverse complement strand
TTTTTTATCAACGTCAAAAATATCGTTCACTCCCGATTTTTCTGCTACTTTGGTTTGACTATGCATTAAACAGTGTGCGCCACGTCTTGATTTTGCTTTTATGTCGAACCCTGATTCCTGGTAAATCAATGATGCAACAAGTCGCCAATCCCATCCGATTTTATCGGAATATTTCTTTATTAATTTATCGAAAGGAGATATTCTTACTCCGCTTGAACCCGGCGTAAGTGCTATATAATTATATCTTTTATAATAGCTGTTTACCAGATGGGAGTATTTGACCGATTGCTGAAAGTAGGAGAACCACTCATTTAAATGGAGCATAAGGTCGTATCTGGATTTTTTTACTACCCAAACATCTTCCGATTCATTTAGTGGTGTACTAGATATGAGATCGGCCTGATATTCGTCGGGTATGGTTTCGGTTTGAGAGTTTATAACTAAAATATCTGTTTTTCCACTCATTAAATCGCTCCAATAATCTTCCATAAAATCGGGTTTGATTATTGAGTTACATTTTTCATACTCACTGAACTCTTTTAATAAGTCGTAATGGAAGCCTTTTGTTTGGCCTCTCTTCAGATATATTCCTCCATTAACGTGTACTACACAGTTAATTGTACTGTCTTCAAGAAAATATTCATGTATCTTATTGTCATGCTTATCTTTAGACGTGGACAATAAAAAGAACAAGAATATCAATACTAGGATGGAAATAATTTTGCTGCCCGGTTTGGTCATCAATTTTTATTTTACATAGAATGGCCAGTGGATTCCGAATTTAATGGCAGTTTGTGGTTTTATGTAATGTAGAGCTGAAAAATAATCTGCCGATGGCCATCCTTGAAATGCGTTTTCGTATTTTACAAATATGCTTGCACGTTTCCACTGCAAGTTTGCAAAGAGGTCTATATATGGTGTATTTCCAATTTCTCTTACTTTTTGTAGCTGAAATACTGAAAGAGCCGGATTAAAGGCTGGGGCGTAGTATTTCGTGTTGTAAGTTGCATCGGCACCAAATTGGCCCCTGAGAACACCCTTTACAAGATCAAATTCCAGGAAGTATCTGAGATTGGCACTAACAGAAGGGAGTGGCATAATAGAATCATTTGATGAAACTTGTGCCAGAATTCTGTTGTTTAAATGTAGTATACCAATTTTAAAGTTCTTTTGCAGATACCCGGAAATTATATTTAATGTTTCGCTGCTTTGTCTTACGACTCCTTGTGTGTCGTAATAAATTTTATTGGCTGCAATTTCGTATCCGACAAATGCACTCATTTTAAATGCCGGAATATCGAGGTTCCCCTCTAGTCGCGAAGTAGTGATTTTTGCAAAATCATTATCCCATGAGTAGTGGTTAGAATATGTATAGTTGTCGTACCAGTTAGGTTTTTCACTTGATATTTTTAGCTTTGCCGACAAGTGAATTCCATCTTTAACAGGATAAAATGAGATTTTGATTTTTCCTTCCAAAATGAAGTCATTTGCATTATATCCTGCCAGATTATATCGTCCAAACCCTTCCCAGCTGAAATATTTTCTGAATTTTCCTGATGCACCGGTATATACAAACAAATTATTGTACTTGTCGTTGACCGGGGGAAGAGAATCAAATTTGGGTTTATTAGAAAAGACAGACATCATTTGATATCCGACTCCACCATCGATTTTTGAAATAATTGCTTCGTTTGCCCATGGTTGAAGTCTTAAGAAGAACTTGTTTTCAAAAAGAGAAACACGTGTGGAATCGTAACTTTTTGATGGATCTATGTTGAACTTGTTATTATAAAACTGAACGGCGTCGACATTGGATTCGGAAATCACGTCGGTATATACTCTTCTGTAAGTTGTGTACTCTCCGCTATGGCCTATGTATGCTATAGTTCCTTTGTCCTTTTGTGTCGTATCTTTTGATTTTATAAGTTTTATACCGTAAGAGTGTGTTATGAAGAATGTATTTCGTTTGTAAACATTGTCGGCATCATCAAAAACGACAGCAAGTGTTCTGGCGTCTATAATGGTATCTAAAATTGCATGGTCGTCAACTACTCCTCCATTCTCTTGCCTTTTGATTCCTTGGTAAATATATCCTGCGTGCATCAGATACTTTTCTCCCAGGAAGTTTGATGTAATAGCAAATGTTCTGTTGTCGGTAGCTTCGTTTGTAAGCAATCCCTTTGCTCCGTATCTCTTGTATAGAATATTAAAATTGAGAGAAGGGGTATAATTTTGTGAATGCATAAATCGCACATTACTCTCTTCGGTTTGTCTTGAAGCCAATAATGTTCCGTCGTACTGCAGTTCTGTAACAGGAGTTTTTACATTGTAAAAAGGGATTGTCTCAGGTGTATAGCTGTATAATGTATAGAAAGATGCCGGTTTAAAAAATGAATTTTCTTCTCTGAGGAAATAGTTGTGCAGGAGTGAGGCAGATCCGGCAATACCGAGATATGTAGCTCCCACATCTTTTTTATAAATCGGTAAATCGTGAAAATTTTCGTTATAAGTTGTATCGGGATTTGTCATTGTTATCCTGTTCAGATAACTTTCATTATTCCATGTAATCATCCTTTTGTACTTGAGAGAATCAGGAAGTACATAGGTATTTAAAATCAGTGGTTTTAAATTTCTCAAACTATCGCGAAGATCACGAGCTTTTTGAGCATTAAGCTTTCTCAACTCTCTTTTTGAGAGGATAACACTATCTTTTTTTTGTGAAGAAAGTGAGTCCTTTTGGGTGAGAAGTGAGTCTTTTTGTTTTGACGGGATAGTGTCTTGTGCCTGAATATCAGTAGAAAACAGCATTGCTGCGCAAATAGCAGCAATGCCGGATAGCTTTATTATGTTTGTAATTATTTGCATAATTTAGTGCAAACATACAAAAATCGGGCTAAATTCCCGCAACTCTCTCTTTGTACGCCGCAAGACATGCATCAAGACGTTCGTGGGCAGTTGTATCGCCCGGTACATTATGTGATGGATGGATGTGCAATTTAACCCCTCTGTCGGCAAGAATCTCGGCAACTGTGGTAACAGTCATCCAAACCAGCGTTACAAATGCTAATGTTGAAACAGGACCTACTTTATCGAAGTGATTTTTCAATGGAACACTTGCATCTGTAAGTGGTGCGCAAGAGTCAACGATAACGTCGGCAAGTTCAAAAAGCGTTTTACCGCATGAGTGACGAGTCTTTTTGCCTACGGATTCTGCTGCTGAACCAAATACAACTACTTTCATCCCTTGCTCTTTTGCTCTGAGCGCCACATCAATATTAACATTATTGATACCTGTATGCGAGAATATCCACATTGTATCTCTTTTGTCAAAATTGTATGACTTCATTATTGCATTTCCGTAACCTTCTGCTCTTTCCAGAAACAGGAACTGATGTACTCCCATTTCTCCTGTGATTTTTGTGAAGAATGTTAACGGAAGTTCAACCATTGGATGGAAACCTACGAAACCACCAATTCTTGGATACATCTCCTCTACCGGTATAGTAGCATGACCACAACCAAAAGTGTGAACCCATCTGCCGGCCTCAATACTATCTGCCATAAGAGTAGCGGCTTTTACAATGTTCTCTTTTTGTGTCTCTTCAATTTTGGACATTACGTCTCTTGCATTTTTTAACCATTCGAGTGCTAACATGATTTTCGTATTTTTATATTTGTTAATTAGTTTATTTTTTTGATTTTATATGATTTATTACATAAAAGAGGGTAACAAACAGTGTTGAAAGTACGGCGATAATTGGGAATGATTCAAGCCCGAATACGCCTATTAACAGGTTTAAAAGGGTATTTCCCAATAACGCTATTACCAGTGCAAAACTGAATGCAGTTGCCGAAAGTTCTTTGAATTTGTTTCCTACCTGAGCCAATACTATCGGGAATGTTGCCGAGAAACCGAATCCCAACAAAAATGTTCCGGTAATTGCAGTATAAAATGAAGGGAATATGGTTAGTATTGTTATACCGAGTGCGGCAAAAGCCATACCTGATGTGAGAATAGTAATGCTCGGAATTTTATTAAGGATTATACTTAACAAGATTCTGCCGGCAAGCAAACCAAATACCATCGCCGACAGAGCTGTAATAGCATTTTGTGGGTCCAGCCCGTTTTGTGTCGTCAAGAATGTTGGAATCCAATTTTGGCTGATGCCTTCTAATGCGCTTTGAAAGAAAAGTGCAAAACTCAAGAGTAAAAGTGTAGAGTCAGAGGCCATATTGAGGGCTTTGACCAGCGGGAATCCTTGTTTAACTTTTGGTAACGGAAATTTTACGACAAGGTGATATAATACCGATAGGAACATAAATACTACTGTTCCTGATACTATATGTACATATGTGATTTGTTCCGGTAAAACTTTAAACAGAAGGGGGAGTGTAATTGCACCGATACAGTAGAAAATTCCGAGTATACTTAAATTGGAAGATCTGCTTTCGTCAGTAGATATTTCGGAAACTAATGCATTGGATTCTCCGTTCATTATTCCTCCTCCGATGCCCATTATTAAAATGGCTATTCTTACTATTTCGATATTATCGGAGAGAACCATCAGTTCAAGACCTCCCATTGTAACCAAAGTAGATACGATTAACAAAGTTTTGTAACCGAATCTGTCGACAACCGGGCCAAATAGAAGCGATCCTGCAAGAATTCCGAATGGAAGCAACCCTGTAAGTATTGATGCTTGTGCAGTACCCAGACTGAATTTGGCCGAAAGTGAAGGAAGTACAGTACCCATTACTATAAAAGCGGCACCAAAGAAGAGCATTCCGATAAAACCGGAAGTTAGAACTTTTAGGTTTGTGGCAGATTTCATCTTATTAATTATTAATAGTTTTTAATTGCTATTGCACCTGCACCATATAATCCGGTTGTCGTTCCAAGTTCTGTAGCTACAAACTTGCACTGTTTTATACTTATGGGTTGCGCCCATTTGCAGGCTTCTGAGTAAATTCTGTCAATAAATTCGGTTGCAGGTCCGAAGACTCCACCCCCGAATACAATCATCTCAGGATTAAAAAGACTTACAAAATTTGCAGCTGCCATTCCCCACATTTCGATGGCATCTTCAATAACTTTTATAGCATATTTTTCGCCAGCTTTATAATCGGCAAAAACTTCTCTTGTTGATACCTCATGACCTGTAATGTTTGAGGCTTGCAAAGCGATTCCGCTCCCTGATGCGTAAGTTTCAAAACAACCACAACTATCGTATTCGTTGCTGTAAGGAGTTTTCAAAGCCATCCATCCCGTAGCTCCTACAATATCTGATGCTCCGTGAAGAATTTTTCCGTCAATCAAAATTCCGGCTCCAATTCCTGTTCCGACTGCTATAAAAATCGCATTTTCGCAACCTCTTGCCGCACCTCTGAGAACTTCTCCCAAAATATAGCATGTTCTGTCACTCTCTATCGTGGCCTTCGCTTTTGGAAATTTTTCCAGCATTAAACCTTTTAACGGGAAAGCATCCCAACCGGGGATATTTGGTGCCCAGACTATGCCGGTTTTAGAATAAGCAATACCGGGAACACAAAGTCCTAAATTCAACGGCTCAGAATCGGGTATACCATTGACAGATAATATTTGAGAACAAATTGATGTTACCAGTTCACCAACCTGCACACCTTCACGACCTTCAATTAATCTTGTGTCGCTGTAGAGAATATTACCGCTTCCGTCAAAAAGAGCACCTGCTATTTTGGTGCCTCCGATATCAACTCCGATATATGCCATGTTAAAAAATATTATTTAATTAAATTGATTCCGGATGAAGCAAATTTCTCAAGAGTACTGTCATGTCCTACTTTGGTAACATATGCCAATGCGGGAACGTTTACAGTTATATTGGCACCG